>JAHDDJ010000508.1 GCA_020629385.1 Erythrobacter sp. | reverse complement strand
CGCCCTTCGAATCTGGACGCGAAATCCAGACCGGTTTCTTCCGGCATGGGCAGCGCGTCCATATCGCCGCGAAGCAGCACGCGCCGGCCGGGCCTCGCGCCTTTGAGCGTCGCCACCATGCCGGTGGTCGCCCCGCCTTCGCGCCATTCCAGCGGCAGATGCGCGAGCGCTGTGCGGACTTTTGCGCTGGTTAGCGGCGTTTGCAGCCCAAGCTCCGGCTCTGCATGGATGGCACGGCGCAGCGATATGATGGAGTCGGACAGATCGCGGGCGGATTCGAGTAAATCGGAAGTCAGCATGACGTCCTGATACAACAATAAGCGCCCGGAGTCGCATCTTAGCTGTGGTGCAACGGCAAATCTCTAGTGAATTATCCGCACACAGCGTTTATGGGCTGGAGCAATGTCTGACGCCACTCCGCCTGAACAGAAGGGAACCGCGCCCGTTCGCGAGCCAATCGTCGGTGTGATCTACAATCCGCGTAGCCACCGGAACCGGGGCAAGGATCTGGATGTCGCCTCGCGGCCTAACGTCCACGTGGCCCAGCCGCAAAAGCATGAAGATATCGCTGTCGCACTCAAAGATTTGGCAGCGCGCAAGATCGATTTCCTGATCATCAATGGCGGCGACGGCACTGTGCGGGACGTATTGACCTGCGGCCAGGTTGTATTTGGCGATAGCTGGCCCGATCTTGCGGTGCTGCCCAAAGGCAAGACTAATGCGCTCAATGTCGATCTGGGCGCTCCAGCAGGGTGGAATCTGGCCGATGCGATTGATGCCTATCCCACCGCCCGGCGGATCAAGCGCCGTCCTGTTTCAATTTCGCCGGCCGATGGCGAGGCAGAAGCCATACCCGGCTGCGGAACATCGATGCTCGGTTTTATTCTGGGTGGCGGCGCATTCACGCTCGGTGTGCAGGCGGGGCAGGATGCGCACAAGATGGGCGCGTTCAACAGCCTTGCGGTTGGCGTAACCTCGGCATGGGGTGTGCTCAGTGGTGTTCTGGGACGGGATGACAACCCTTGGCGGCGCGGTACGGTGATGCAGTTCCTGCTTGGCAAAGACCGCATCCCTCTGCCGCATAGCGGAATCGGCGATCCTGAGCGGCGCAGCGTCTTTCTCGCATCCACGCTGGAACGGTTCCCTGCAGGAATGAAGCTGTTCCGCACCGGCGATCGCGGCTTGAAGCTGATGGTGCTCGACCGGCCACGCCGGCGCATCCTGTCGCTGATGCCTGTGATCATGGCGGGGCTTGTGCCGCAATGGGTACGGCGCGGCGGGTTCCATCAGGTCGC
>JAHDDJ010000084.1:6545-8022 GCA_020629385.1 Erythrobacter sp. | reverse complement strand
TCCTAGCTTCCACAAGCACTTAAGCGATTGCGCTTGCCACCTCCGTCTCCGCCACTATTTTTCTGGGTCGAAGTAAATGCTAAGCCGCGACGTACGCGTCTGTGGCGGGTTTCCGGGCAATCACTTGCCGCTCAACCGAATTATGCGCCTCGATCCAGTCATGCAGTTTGCGCCTAGCGTAAAACAGGCGGGTTTTGACGGTGTTGACCGCGCTTCCCGTCGCGTCTGCGATCTCTTTGACCGACATTTCCTGATAGTAGCAAAGAACGATGACTTCCCGCTGGTCGCTGTTCAGGACTGCCAAGGCTTCACGTAGCCACCGGCGCTCATCGCCAATAAGCGCCTCTTGCTCCGGTGTCGGAGAACTGTCTTCAATCGCGGCAAAGTAGCTGTCCGATTGCCCTGTTTCCCGCTTTGCGGGTTTGCGCAGCATATCGACTGCCTTGTTGCGGACAATCCGCCGTATCCAGGCTGATGCGCTACCGATCGCATTGAATTTGCCTGCCAGCCGCCAGATTTCAGCAAAAGCCTCGTCAACAGCATCCTCTGCCGCAAAAGAATCTCCGCCCAAAATGCCGGTCGCATGCGCCAGCATCGCCTGTCGTGTCGAAGTGTACAGCTTGGCAAAAGCATCATGATCACCTTGGCCAACTGCCCTGAGAAGCGCTTCATCGCTCATTCTTCATCCCCTTGTCGTTCTGCCCGATCGCGACGTTGCAGTGCGGGTCAGATCGAGTGTCGGACTAGAAGGGGCGCGTCGGACGGCCGTGAAACATGCGTTCCCGAAGCGTGAAAAGTTTGCGAATTGCAGGAATTGGGTGCAACGTCTGCCTTATGGGGAGCAAGGCAGAAACGCCTGAAGGGTCGGCTGTATACAGGTTGTCTCTGTTGGGGTCATTCGGACTGGAGCGTGCTGATGGCGAGCGTATCGCCGTCAGCAGCAAGCGCAGCCAGGCCTTGCTTGCACTGCTTGCCACATCACCCAAGACAGAACGCGCGCGCAGCTGGATCGAATCCATGCTCTGGTGCGACCGTCCGGCCGATCAAGCCAAAGCCAGCTTACGCAAGGAATTGTCCAATCTGCGCAAACTGGTCAACGCACCCGGTTATGAGCTTGTCCACGCCGACAGCAACCGCATCTGGCTGGATCGAAATGTCATCCAGATCGACACTGAAGACACCAATCAATCTGTTGGCGAGCAATTTCTCGAAGGTCTCGATATCGCCGGAGAAGAGGCCTTGGAAGACTGGCTCAGGCAGCAGCGAGCAAAACGCGAGAATGGATCGTCCGATCAGCAAAAGACCGAGCTACTCCCGCCCGCGTCTCCGGCCGAACCTCCTTCCAGCGCACCTGCGATTGCTGTTCTGCCAATCCGGTTAGCGGCACCGTCCGAGAAGCTGGATATAGCTGTCCATGGTCTGGGCGAGGAATTGATCAACCGGCTTGGGCGTCTGCGCTGGCTTCCGGTGATTGCGC
>JAHDDJ010000084.1:0-6445 GCA_020629385.1 Erythrobacter sp. | reverse complement strand
GCGAGGAAATAGACCCCCGCACAGCCTCTATTGCATTGGGAGCGCGCTACATTGTCGAAGGCACCGTCAAAACTGCACCGCAGGGCTTCGTCCTTTCGATCAGTTTGACAGATGGAGATAGCGGTCAATCCCTTTGGACCGACAATATTGCACTCGACGCGATCGAAGATCCCTTGGCTATCGAAACCGCGTTGACCGGAATAGCGGCTGCACTCGATCACAGAATTGATCAAAGCGAGCAGATGCGTGCGCTTGCCGGCGGGTCGACCAATGCAGGCCTCAGGCAATTAATCTGGAAAGCCCGCTGGCACTTGGCGCAGTTGTCGTCGCAGGATTTGGCAGAGGCAGCAGCGTTGCTGGATAGGGCAGCACGGCTCAGCCCGGCCTCGCCCGAAGTGTTGATCGAAAAGGCTTGGCTCACCGTCCGTCAGCTATGGCTCAATCGCGGGACGGACAGCGATATTCGTGGATTGCGGAAGGCAGCGCAGCGCGCCATTCTGGCTGATCCGGACGACGCGCGCGGGCATATGATTGCGGGAATCGCAGAATTCTGGCTGCATCAGCCATCGCGTGCGGAAGGCCTGCTGAGGCGTGCAGTTGAACTCAACCCCAGCCTTGTCATGGCGCATGCACAATTGGGCAGCGCGCTACATCATTCAGGCTTGGCAGACGAGGCGATTGTCTGCCTTGAAACGGCTCGCCGGCTCAGCCCCAATGATGTGGATTTGTTCTTCACCGAAGGCGAACTGGCCATGGCGCATCTGGCATTGGGGAATTTTGACAAAGCCATTGACCACGCTGAAGCATCCTTGGCACGCAGGGCTGCCTATTGGTCTTCCCACGTCGCCAAAATCAACGCGCTGGTGATGCTCGGGCGGTTGCCGGAAGCGCAAGCAGCCTATGCGGACTTGCTGGAATCTCAGCCCCAATTCGAGCCCCGCTTTATCGACTGGCTGCCTTACCGGGACACCTCGCGAAATGCTGCGCTGAAAAAAGGTTTGAACCAGGCAACACCCCAAACCGACTAGGGCGGCAGGCATTATCCGGGATACACAATTATGGCCGAACCCAAATATTTCCGCAGTGAGCCGGCTCCTGACGAGAAAGCGGAGAATACACATCGCCGCTTCGATCTTGAACGGATCGCGGATAAAGGGCCGTGGGGCCCGTTAAAAGCCAGCCTGATGCGCAAAGCCTATGGCCCGTTTTACGCCTTTTCCCGGCGCTTCAAGCCGGTCATGAATGTTGGCGGATTGATCCATATTTCACGCGATGCGCAGGTCCGAGATGTCTTGCTGCGTAGCGACGATTTTCCCGTGCCGTTTACCGAAGAGATGCGCACACTCGGCGACGGCGCAACCTTTCTGCTTGGCCTGGATGGCGCTGACCATGCGCATTTCCATGAAATCTTGCAGAGCGTGATCCTTCCGCGCGACGCCGAGATGATGCGTAGCAAATCTGCCGAATTCACATCGGCCTTGCTGGACAATCACCCCGGCGAGATTGATGTCATCAATGATTGCATAAAGCGGGTTCCGGCGGAAATTTGCATCCGGTATTTCGGTCTGGACTGTCAGGATGCCGACGCGCTTGCCGATTGGACGCTGGCAATCTCGGCCATGCTGTTTGGCGACCCGTTCGGTGATCCCGAAGTCCGTGCACTGGCTCTGCAAGGCCGTGATAAACTTGCGGCTTACATCGATGATGCCATCAATCGCACCCGCCAGCATGTTTTGCAGGATGGCGATACAATCGAAGCTGCCGATACGCTGGTACACCGCCTGCTGATTGCCCAACGCAATGGCGCCGAATTAACCGACAAAGACATACGGGCCATGCTGATCGGTATGGCATCGGGGTTCATCCCGACCAATTCCATCGCGGCCAGCAATATGCTGGTAGAATTGCTCGATCGTCCTAAGGCGCGGCAGGCGGCCGTTGCTGCCGCCGCCGCAGATGACCGGGACGCGATGCGTAAAATCCTGCTTGAGGCAGGCCGGCTCAATCCGACATTGTCGCCCGGCCAGTTTCGCATTTGTCCCGATGGAGCGACGTTGGAAGTTGACGGCAAGGAATTGACAATTCCGCCCCGCTCCACCCTGCTTGTGTCGACGGTTTCGGCGATGCGCGATCGCCGAGTATGGGATGATCCGGATGATTTCCGTCTCGACCGGGTGACGCAGGACGGAACATGGCAGGAACCTGACTTGCTGTTCGGTCTGGGGCCGCATGTCTGCATCGGCAAAGCCATGGCAATCGGACAAATTTCAGGCCTGTTTGGCGAACTGTTCAAGCGGGAAAAGATCCAGCGCGCGCGGGGTAAGGCAGGCAAAGTTCGGCATTGCGGGTTGTTCCCGCGGCATCTCTCGCTGACTTACGAAACACCGGCTTCAGAACAGTCGATGTATCTGGTGATCGCGCCCGTCACCGGAGGCGCTACACAAGCCCAGATCGAGAAAGACATTCAGGCTTGGGGGCATCCGGCAAATCCGAAAATGCGCGATAACCTGGATAAAAGTGATATCGTGCACTTCGCTTCGATGGCCCCGATTGAGTCCGAGCGCGGGCTGGACATCATTATCGAACTGAACTGCGACGGGTCGGTCGAGCAGTCGGTCGAGGCCCTATGCGAAGCAATTGGCCCTGACCTTGAAACGCTTCTGGAGTCCCATACCGATTTTGAGCGACCTGACTCTTTGTCTGACTTCATCAAGAACCATGTGGTCGAGCTTCACGGCAAACCATGGGGCGCGACAGGATTGAACTATAACGGATTGGCCGAGTTCCCCGTTGCAAAAGTCCGCCGCGAGCAGAAATTTGCAGACTTTGTCGGCAAAGTAATGCGTGATTTCGTCGCCACAGAAACTGCGCGCGGCAGCCATCCTATGCTCTCCCTGGGGCATATGCGCCGGATATTGCGGGGTGATTCCGTCATGCGGGCGACTGCAACGCCCACCCAACTGGCGTTGATCGAAGAAGCCAAGCGCGAAGGCTACGATGCCTATCACCTCACAACCAAAGCAATGCGCCTTGCACTGTCATCATGGGAAGATCCCGGCAGTCATTCGCAAGCCGCGATCAATTTCCTGAAATCACGCGACGGTCTGCTGGTGAATGTGCCGTTTTTCGGCACTTGGATTTTCGCTACCGCATTAGCGTGGCTATCGCTGGCAGGCGGGGTCACGTCGAAAATTCTGCTGGCTCCTGTCATCGGGCTGGTGTCGACGCTGTGCATTCTGGCGATGCTCGTGGCGATATTCCTGATCATGGTGCGAAGGTCGGAGAAATCTGACGCAACCTATGCCGAGCGGGCCTCGCTGCAAAAGATGCGCGATCACGTACAGGCGGAAAACCTGCCGGGATATGCCCAGAACCACGTCTTCGCGACTGCCATGCTGAAACCCGGAATATTCCGGACGTTCCTGCATGCTTTCGGCCTATGGACCTCGAAAATGTCGATCACCCATCGATTCCGCCCGGGGATGATCAACGGCATGGGCACAATCCATTACGCCCGCTGGTATGTCATTCCCGGCACGCGGCGCGCGGTTTTCTATTCCAATTTTGACGGCAGCTGGGAAAGCTATCTGGAAGATTTCATCGCCCGCGTTTCGTGGGGGCAATCTGCCGCATGGAGCAATTGGGAAGGCTTTCCCAATACCGAATATCTGTTCTTCGAAGGGGCCCAGGATGCAGACGAGTTCAAGAATTACACCCGTACCGTCATGCGCGTCACTCCCTTCTGGTACTCCCGGTTTCCGGAGCTGACCTCCAAGCAAATCCGCCAGAACGGCATGATCCATATCGGCGCCGGTTTGGCCAAGAGCTCGACAGAGGCGGAAGAATGGTTGCGCCTGTTCGGATCACAAGCGCGGCATGACAATCTGGTCGAGCTGGACGAGGTTCAAGGCCTGGTCTTTCGTGGGATGAAGCGTTTGCCTTACTCGGCCTGCCTTGCAATTACGATGCCCGAGCACAGCGAGCATCTGGGCGAATGGCTGTCCTGGGTTCGCGGCAAGCCAATGGAAATCGATGGCCTCTTGGGCGAAGCCAATCAGGACCAGATCAATGCGCTCGTTGAAGAAGGTGTTCTGGACAGAGTACCGCGCCCACAAGGCCGGCCCGATCAATATGCTCTTTCCCATGCGCTGGCGATCACCTTCGGCGACAGGCCGCTGATGGGTATACGTGCCGCCGAGGTCAACCCGTCCGGACAAGCTATGGCACACGCCGCTTTCATCGGAATCTCTGCAGCAGGTTTGCGCAAGTTTACGGTTCCAAACGCTGCGCCAGATACGATCGATCAGGGTCTGCCATTTGCCTTTCGAATGGGCATGGGCGCACGAGAACGTATCACCGGAGACCCCTTGCCGGAGGATCGAAAGTGGTACTGGGATGATGACCTGAACCGGCGCGAAAGAGCACCGGCGAAAGATGGCCAGCAGGACAAGAACGCGCCGACCGAAGCTGTTCTGATGCTCTATGCAGCCCAACCGGCAGCACTCGAACGGATGGTTATGATCCATCACGCCTTGTTGAACAATCACGGCGGAATGGTGCAAACCCAGCTCGATTGCGCCCCGGCCTTTGCCGACAAGGAGCGGGTTGATTTCGAACATTTCGGTTTCCGCGACGGTATTTCGCAACCGGCAATGCGCGGGATTGGCCGTTCGACACGCGGCATTCCGGATCGCGATATTGTCGAGCCGGGTGAGTTTATCATCGGTTACAAGAACAATTCCGGCTATTACCCGATGTCCCCGACTTTGCCGCCAGAAGCCGATGTTTCGGGCGCTTTGCCGGTTGTTATCGATGCCAACCTGACGCGCTTCCCCGATTTCGGCGATGAGACGCTCGCCGATGCAGAACGTGATCTGGGGCGCAATGGCACGTTCCTCGTCTTGCGTGAGCTCAAACAGGACGTCGAAGGCTTCCATGCATTCGCCGAAAAGGCAGCAGAGGAACTCAATGCAGGTGCCTATCAGGACCTCTACACAGTCATCGGGCAGAAGCCTGATGCCGACTGGATCAAGGCCAAAATGATGGGGCGCTGGCAGGATGGCCGCCCTCTGATCGGCAATCCGGTCAATAACGACCCCGAAGCTTCACCCGACCCGAAAGAACGCGAAAACGACTTTGCCTTTGGCAGCGATGATCCACAGGGCCTGGCATGCCCGTTCGGTTCGCATATCCGGCGCACAAATCCTCGCGACAGCAAACACCCCGGGGACGAGGCCGAGCAGATTGTTTCCAACCGCCATCGCCTGCTCCGCCGGGGCCGACCCTATGTGCGCAAGGGCACCGGGGAGAAGGGACTGCTATTCGCCAGCATCGGCACCGACATCGAACGGCAGTTTGAATTTGTGCAACAATTCTGGTCCAACGCGCCCGCATTTCACGGACTCGATAACGAACCTGATCCGATTATCGGTTCGGACTCGGTGTGCACATCCACCGAGGAAGCGCGTCCGCGCTATTTCAGCATACCTACACCGGTGGGACCAATCCGGTTGGAAGGTCTGCAAAACTTCGTCGAAACCAAAGGCGGCGGCTATTTCTTCATGCCGAGCAAGTCAGCCCTGAGCTGGCTGTCAGAAACGGCGTTGTATCACATCGCAAAGCCTGCCGAAGCCAAAACATATGCAAGTGAGGAGCAAGCACGTGCCCAAGTCACCTAAGGAACTGTACGGTCAGAATTTGAAGACAAAATTGGCGGCTCTTTCGCCGAAACTTTGGAAACCTGCGCTGATGTTGAGCCTTGCCGTGCCAGCCATCACCCAGGTGGCCAGTCAGCTGCCAACGGTGTTTTGATCCATTCCTGACAGGGCAACCCTATGACCCAAGCACCCATCGATAAACGGTATCTCGAAATGCTGCCGTTTTACGTCAACGGCACACTTGATGCCGCAGAAAAGAATGCGTTCGAGGCCGAACTGAGTCGCTCCGAAGCGTTAAGAATAGAGGTAGAAAAGGAACGCGGCCTGCAAGAAGCGCTGAGTTCCGCGATGAACAAGGAACTGGATCAAACCAATGATCCTGACCCTGCCAAGATCCAAGCGCTAACCGGAGCACCGGTCAGCAGCCAGTCCAACGGTTCTCTTTCAAGCGCTTTGTCGTTCCTCAATCCCGTCAACTGGAAGCCAGCGATAACGTTTGCACTTGCCGCGGCAGCGGTGGGGCAAGCAGCGATTATTGCGGGGCAGTCCGATACAATCTCAAATCAGGACGTACGTATTGCGCAGCTAGAAGACGACAATTTCGCATTGGCCAATGGGGGCACCGATTGCGACAAGGAGGCAACGCTCGCGCTTGAACTGACGGATGAGACGCAGTGGGGCGCCATCACCGATCTTCTGATCGACGAAAAGCTGGTGGTTACCCGCGTCACAAGCGGCGGCATTCTGATGCTGCGCTCTGCGGAAGATGACACGGATTTGGATGCCCT
>JAHDDJ010000507.1 GCA_020629385.1 Erythrobacter sp. | reverse complement strand
ATCGTTCGGTCACAGAACGATAGGTGCGTCGTCTAACACCAATAACCAAGGAGACGACAATGACTACAGCAGCATCAAACCCACTTCACGTAATGGACCTGTTCGCCAGTCGAGCGGGCGAAGGCGACCTTGAAGGAGTAGTCGCCCTCTATGAGGAACAAGCCATATTTCAGCCCAAAGACGGCGTTCAACTCGTCGGACACGACCAGATCCGTGACGCTCTGGGCGGACTGACGGCGCTAAAACCCCAAATCGAATATCTCGGAGTTCCAGAAGTGATCACCGTCGATGATATTGCACTGGTTAAAAACAGTTGGAAGATGGTCGGTGTTACCCCAGATGGCACTGAGGTGGTCGATGAAGGTATAAGCGCAGATGTGGTCCGCCGGCAAAACAACGGCGAATGGCTAATACTGATAGATCAGCCACGAGGAACCCACCCAGCATGACCGAAAATGGTGAGAGCATTAACGAAAGAGGCACTAGGGTCGGCCCAGATCTAATCAAACGAGCAAACGACGGAGACGCCGCCGCGTTAGAAGAGGTACTAGTAGCGAGCAGCGATCAGGTCTTTCGATTGGCGCTACGAATGGTGACGCAACGATCAGAAGCCGAAGATGCGACACAAGAGATTTTGATCAAAGTACTTACCCGTCTGTCCTCTTACCGTCACGAAGCGTCTTTTTCGACGTGGGTTCACCGCGTCGCGGTCAATCACCTTCTTGACCGGAAGAAGAGCGCAGTAGAAAAAATGCGATTGACCTTTGACCGGTATGCCGAGGATTTGGCGACCGGTTTGGCGGCAGCCGACCCTGGCCCTGAGTCAGCGATTTTAACCGATGAGGTTCGACTCGCCTGCACACAAGCGATGCTGACATGCCTTGATCGAGAACATCGGGTTGCCTACATCGTGGGCGAGATCTTTAACGTTTCGTCGAACGATGGGAGCTATATTTGTTCGGTCACACCCGCTACCTATCGGAAACGGCTTTCTCGAGCGAGAAGTAAAATTCGTTCCTTTGTACAGTCAAATTGTGGACTGATCAACAACGATGCGGCCTGTCGATGTGGTCGGCGAGTCGAGCAGGCTGTGTCTCTAGGCCGGATTAACCCCAATGAACTCGAGTTTGTAACGCTACCGGTGGAGGAAGGAGTCAAAGAGATGGAAAAGCTATACGACGTAGCTTCGCTGTTTAGAAATCATCCTCACTATCTGGCTCCGGGGCACGTTAAGAAGAGCATCGTCGACTTGCTTGCGTCTGACGAGTTTGAACTATTGTCCCGCTCAGAACAGGGTACAA
>JAHDDJ010000083.1:4109-8046 GCA_020629385.1 Erythrobacter sp. | reverse complement strand
CGACAGATCGCGACAATCGGTCTGTACAACAAGACTGCCAATGACGGCGATTACGAGATAAAACTGGTCGATATGGGCATGACACCAGACGGCCAATTGCTCAATTTTGACAATGGCTTGAGCGAAGAGATCAAGGCCAATGTCAAAACTGCCAGCCCCTTCCTCCGCTACTCGCCCCGCCGTGTGACTTTGCGCGGCAGCGAAAGCCAGACCATCCGGATCATGGCGCGCGGCGGTGCAGACTTGGCGCCGGGCGAGTATCGCTCCCATTTTCTTGCAGTTTCCGTCCCTCCGGTGGAGGATGCGGCGTCCTCTATCGAAAATGCAGTGAACGGCACTACCCCGGACGGGATCGGCGTTTCCATCAAACCCCGTTTCGGCATTTCCATTCCGGTGATCGTCCGGATTGGCGAGACTACGCTGGATGTCGGCGTTCGCGAGGCCGCCTTGCTGACTGCGCAAGATGGTTCGCAAGCGGTGGGCATTATTCTGACGCGATCAGGCACCCGATCCGCTTTCGGCGACATTGTGGTGACAGTGCCCGGATCAGATGAACCGGTGGCCATAGCGCGCGGCGTCGGGATTTATCCCGAAGTGGGCGAACGAAAGATTATCCTGCCGGTCAATCCCGAACTGGAACCCGGCACACTCGCATCGGGCAAGACTATGACGATCCGTTATACGGATGACGATTTCGAGCCCGGTGCACAATTGGCTGAGCATTCCATCATCATACCGTGACACGGATCACCCAAGCCCGGAACGTTGGAACCCTCTGCTTCGGCACGGTTCTGATCGGGCTTGGCTGCACCCCAGCTGATCAACCCGCTGATGACGAGGGGCTGGAGTTTAGCGAACAGCCCAAAACCAAACGCAGCCCGCTTGCGGACGGATCAACCGATCCCTTGCCAAAGCCTTCCTTCGGGCCAGTGGGGCGCAAAGCGGCTAGCGAATTGCCGGTGGCCGATATTCCGCCTGTTGTTGTGCCTGTTTCGGCACCCGAAACAGCGCCAAAAGCCGCTCCACCGCCATCGAAATTGCGCAAAGAATTGCTGACTTCGGTTAGCGAAGCGCCGCTGGTCGAGGCAGAAACTGTCGTCATCGAAACCCCGGATTTCGAGACAGAGACCGAAGAGTTTACCGACGTCGAAACGCCAGTGGAAACGACTTCCAGCGATAGTGTTGCGACATTACCTGCAGCAGAATCTGTAGAATTAGAGCCTGATCCGCCAGAGGCCGCGCGAACAAAGATTGCGCCAACCGGAACTGCGAACCAGCCGCAAGCCTCTGAGCCCGCACAAACAGTCTCGAACTGGTCGCAGTTAAATCCGGTTCTAGCCGCCGACCAGCCTGTACCATCAGAGCAAAGCGTTCACGAGCCGCTTGCTGGAACAGAGGTTGAGCCAACAGAACCCGCACCAAACGTCGCGAAAGAAAACACGGCACCAACACTTGGCGATGCTGGTGTGGCGGTTGAGGAAGAATCCGATAGCGAGGCGCAAGCCTCTGGCGAACCTGTATCGGTCAATGCGCCCGAGGACGAAAAAGGAGAGCCTTCCGCTTTCGCTTTTGATGACAGCGATGTTGCGACATTCAATCGCAGTACTTCCCGCACCGAAACGGATGGGGCGGCCGACGCAGCGGTAACCCCAAATAACGATCTATCGGACTCGCGCCGCCGATCCATTCCAGCGCGGAGTGAGGAGGCACAGGGTGGCGAACCTGTAGCTTCCCGGCCTGCAAAACCCACTAATCTCGCAGCTCTGGTTCCGGAACCGCGCTCGCCTGTACCAATGGTCACAACTGTACCGCCGGAGGCGAATGCTGACACGCTGACACCAGCCAATGATACGGATACCAAACCGTCAAATCCGTCCCCTTCTTTCGACGGTGACAAACCAGCATCCTTCGCCCCTTCTCCGCGCACAGAAACGACGCTCGGACTAGGGCAGCCAGTTGCCGAGAGCGCTGCACCTGCACCCCGGCAACCACAGCTCAGTCCGGATCGCGGCGCCACATTTACCACCTCTGCCGAACCACCCCAGCTCAGCTATCAGGACGAGCTCATTCTGGAGATCAGGGTCAAAGGCGTGAATGCCAGCGACACTATTCTGGCATATGGTACTCGCGGCGGTGTCTATCTGCCGATTGGAACTTTGGCGCGTATTCTCGACCTGGCTGTAACTGTCAGCGATGACGGGAACTACGCGAATGGCTGGGTGCTTGAGCAGGAACGGACACTCACTATCGATTTGCGGCAGGGGTTACTCACAATATCGGGCAAAGAAACCAAACTGCCCGGCAATGCTGCAGTCGCATTTGACGGAGAACTGTACCTACTTTCGGACCGGATGGCCGATTTTCTTCCGATCAAGGTCGAGACCGATTTGCGCGGGCAAGTTGTCACTCTCGAAACACTGGAACCGTTTCCGTTCGAAGAACGAATGAAACGCGAAGAAGAACGGCGACGTCTCGCTACCCGCCCTGCCCGGGTTCGTGAAGAACGCTTCCCGCGGCAGGAAACGCCTTGGCGTGCAGCCTCGACGCCGATGGCCGACGTCGAAATCCGCGCTGTATCCGACAACAGTTTCGGCCCCCGCGCAGAAGTCGACCTGCAACTTGCCAGCGATCTCGGCTATTTGACGGCAGAAGCGTTTCTCAGCGGTGACACACGCAACGGGCTGATCTCGTCGCTCATCACAGCAGGCAGGCAAGATCCCGATGCCGATCTGCTGGGCCCGCTGGCAGCCACCGAATTTGCTTTCGGTGACGTATCCACCGTTTCACTGCCCATTGGCTTGCGCAGTGTTGCCGGGCGCGGATTTGCGATCACCAACACACCTCCCGAAGCTGTCTCTGTCTTCGAGAAAATCGATCTGCGCGGCATTTTGCCCGACGGGTATGAAGTCGAATTGTATCGCAATGACATTCTGGTCGGCTCGACCCGCGAAGCAGTCAACGGCCAGTACGAGTTTCTGCAAATACCCGTTGATTTTGGCCTGAATGTATTCCGCCTCGTCTTTTTTGGACCGCAAGGACAGCGCAGCGAACAGGTGCGCCGTATAAGCGTCGGAGATGGCCGCCTTCCCGCAGGAAAGCTGGTCTACCGGATCGGAGCCGCGCAAAAGGATGAGAATGTTCTGGGCGTCCGTTCGCCCAACTTCATTCCGCCGCGCGATTTCGGTACATGGCGCACTACGGCAGAGCTAAGCTACGGACTATCCTCGGACATCACCACCATACTGGGCGGCGCGTGGTTCCAGACCGCATTGGAAGATCGGTGGGTAACCAGCGCAGGCATCCGGACCGGTATCAGCGGCTTTGCAGTAAAAGCTGACTTCGCGGCCTCCAACAACAATTCCTTTGCGATTACCGGCGGCGTGGCGGGCAAAATCGGTGGATCAGCCATCAATCTCAGCCATGTCGAATATTCGGGCCAATTCATCGACGAAACCCGCAGCATCAGCGGGGAATTCCTGCGCCGCGCGACAGAGCTGGATTTCAACACATCGCTGTCGCTCGGAAATCCCGTTTCAGGTCTACAAATCCCGGTCACCATGCGCGCGCGGCACGTAGAAGGCATTAACGGGCGCACACAAACCGATGCTGCGATCCGCGCATCGACCCGCTTTCCGGGCTTGCTCGCCTCCAATACTCTGGAATTTTCGCGCACGTCTTTGCCGCAGTTGCAAACCCAGTCGCGTCTGTTCGGCAATTTCGATCTGGCTACGCTGGGGCGGTCACGCACCAGGGGACGTGTTTCGCTGGGCTACCAGATCATGCCGGAGCTGGACCTGACCAACGCCGCCGTCGAAGTCGATCATGCGATCGACGAGAACACTGCGATAAGAGGTTCGCTCGGGTACGCTTTCCAGTCAAAATCCGCGCAGGTCGGACTATCCGCCGTGCGCGATTTTGATCGCTTCACCCTGGCGCT
>JAHDDJ010000083.1:0-4009 GCA_020629385.1 Erythrobacter sp. | reverse complement strand
AGCATTCAGGTCGACAGCGCGACGTTGCCCGATATCGATCTTGCGCCGGCAGTAGAAGGCATCGAAATCGTCCCGCGCCCTGGCCGCATCCACAGCGCGGAATTTCCTATCGTCGCCCTGAGTGAAGTCGAGGGAACAGTATCCTTCAACCAAGGTGCAACAGCCAAAGGCGTATCCGGCGTAAGACTGAAACTGCAGGATGCATCCGGCAAAGATGTGAGTTTCGCCAAGACAGAGATCGACGGGTATTTCTTCTTCGAGCGGATAAAACCGGGGACATATACACTAAGGCTGGATGCAGATCAGGCCAAACGTCTCAATCTGTGCGCTGCGCAGGATTACACCGTCAGTGTCGGCTTCGAACCGGACATTATCAAAACCGACGTGGCCATCCGGCAATGTTCTCCCTCGAGCGATCTGGAGGCAAGCCAATGATGCTCGAACTGGTGTTCTATGGCCCCTTGGCCGACCTTTTTGGCCGTGAGAAAAACTACGAGGTGCCGGATAGTGCGGCAACAATTGCCGATCTGGTTGCTGCATTGACCCGGCAGTTTCCCGATGCCGCCGGCGCGCTTGGCAGCGAGCGAATGAGTTTTGCCGTGGATGATCAGATAGTTCAGGCCAGTCATGGATTGAACGGACTAAAACGCATCGAATTCTTCCCCCCGGTTTCGGGCGGCTGAGCCCATGTCCCCGTCTTGCATCCTGTCCAATGAGCCGCTTGATCCCGCTAAGGCATTGGCGGATTTTACCAACATGTCCGAAGGCCAGGGAGCCATAGCCAGCTTCACGGGTATTGCCCGCCAGACGAGCAGATCGGGCCATGCTGTTTCCGGTCTTTTTCTCGATCATCACTCGCAGCTCACTCAGGAATCTATGCAGCATATCGCCGAAACCGCGCGGCAGAGGTTTTCGGTTGGCCCGGTTTTGATCATTCACCGCTGTGGCGCTGTGCAACCCGGCGACCCGATTGTGCTGGTTGCTGCCGCATCCGTACATCGCAGGGCAGCGCTCGACGCTGTCGATTTTATGATGGATCACCTGAAAGCGGAGGCGCTTTTCTGGAAGCGCGAAGAAACCGAAACCGGACAGGTCTGGATTGAACCAACCGAAGATGATTATGCGGCACTTGCCAGATGGCAATAGAACGGGAACCGAAAGCACATTCGCCAGCTTTGACAATGGACATATTCGCAAGGCGCTCTATTCGGTTCTGGTACGGAACCGCGCAAAGGGATCAGGGAGAGACGCAGCATGGCCGACATTGAAGACGCAAAGCGCGCCTTCCGCCATGCGCTGGGGTCTTTTGCGACCGGAGTAACGATCACCACCACAATGGACGGCAACGGCAATCCTGTGGGCGTCACTGCCAGCAGTTTCAATTCGGTCAGTCTTGATCCGCCGTTAGTGCTGTGGTCACTGGCGAAAAACAGCCTTTCGTATGATGCATTCTCGTCCAGCGGACATTTTGCAGTGCATATCCTGGCAGCGGACCAGATGGATTTGTCCAATCGCTTCGCCCGCTCTGGAGAGGATAAATTTTCCGGTATTGACTGGCAGGAAGGCGCACATGGGTCACCGGTATTTGCCCACCACGCTGCCTTGTTCGAATGCACCACCCGCCACCAATATGATGGCGGCGATCACGTGATTCTTGTTGGCGAAGTGCAATCATTCGAAGCTCGCGATATGGAGCCTCTGATCTTTCACGCAGGCAATTATGCCAAGACACGCAAGAAACCTCCGGCAGGTAGCTCCGGCGGTGACGAGCTGGCAGAAAAGCTCTTCACCCAATAAGCATGTAGAGCACGAGCGTAACGGAAAGGCGGCAGGCGTGATCAGCTTTGACCAGGCGCTGGAAAAAATCACCATGGCAGCTAAGCCGCTGGGCACAGAAACCGTACCGCTGTCGGTCGCCCACGGACGCGTTCTTGCACAATCCGCTATCTCTGCCATCGACGCTCCGCCCGCCGATGTGTCTGCGATGGATGGCTATGCCGCGCGCAGCACCGATCTGGTGAATTTGCCGGTCACGCTTGAGATCATCCGGGAAAATTTCGCAGGCGCAGCCGACGCCGGCACTGTCAGCGCAGGCCAATGCGCCCGCATTTTCACCGGGGCGCCCGTTCCGGAAGGAGCCGACTGCATTGTCATCCAAGAGAATGTCGAACGCTGCAGTGACAAGGCCATCATCCATGAAATCTCCGGGCCTGAAACCCATATCCGGATGCAGGGAACAGACTTTGCCAAAGGCACGGCGCTGCTCCGTTCAGGCACAAGGATCGGCCCGCGCCAGTTGGTGGCTATAGCTGGCGGCGATCTGGCAGAGGTGGAGTGTTTTGCCGTCCCCAAGGTTCACATCATCGTCACCGGAGACGAACTGTGCGATCCGGGAACTGCACATAGTCGGCGCGGCGGTATTCCAGAGAGTATCTCCGCCGGTCTTGCCGCAGCCATCACGCAATGGGGCGGAAGAGTGAGCGCAATATCCCGAGTTTCCGACGATATCGAGTTAATGGAACAGGCAGCGCGGCAAGCTGTGTCCGACAATGATCTGGTTGTTGTTGCGGGCGGTGCATCTGTCGGAGAGCGCGATCATGCCAAGGCGATGTTCGAGCCGCTGGGCCTTGAGCTTCTCTTTGCGAAAGTCGCCATGAAGCCGGGCAAGCCGGTATGGTTCGGCCGTGCACGCAACACCCTTGTCATGGGACTGCCAGGGAACCCGACTTCTGCCATGGTTACAGCCCGTCTGTTGCTCTCGCCATTGCTACAGCGCATGGGCGGCGAGGCCGGTCCCGCTCATAACGGATGGATGCCGCGCAAACTGGCCGCACCGCTACCTGCAAACGGCAGCCGCGAGTGCTTTGTCCGCGGCGCGTTCACCGAAACTGGCACTGTTATTCCGGTCACCAATCAAAGTTCCGGTGCTCAGCTCGCGCTTGCAGAGGCGGACCTGCTGATCCGCCGCCTTCCCCATGCCGAACCATTGGCTGAAGGATCGGCAATCACCATTCTGCCGTTTTGAAGACTTCTAGCCGCCGGTCACACTCATGTGACGTGCGACTGCGGGCTGCGCGTCTTTCAGATCAAATTCATGTCGCTGCGGTTTGCCGGCCAGCAAATCATCCAGCAATGCGGAAACCGCCTGTGCTCCATCCTGCCGCAAAACATCGCGCAATTCGACATGCTGGTTGTGCCCGAGACAGCCATAGACTGTTCCGGTGGCGGCAACCCTGATCCTGTTGCATCCGTCGCAGAAATTCCCGGTCAGCGGCGTTATGAAACCGACACGCGTTTGGGTCCCCGGCACATCCCAATATCGCGCCGGACCGCCTGTGCGGTGGGAAGAAGGAGAGAGAACATGCGACGCTATCAGCCGGTCACGCACTTGGTCCAAAGGCAAATAATACGCTGTTCGATCCTGCTCAACTTCGCCAAGGGGCATTGTTTCGATAAGAGTCATATCCAGACCCTGAGGAATGCACCAATCGAGCATAGAGGGAATCGCGTGATCATTGACACCTTGCAATCCGACCGTGTTGATCTTGACTGCCAGCCCAGCTTCCTTTGCGGCTGCAATACCGCGCAGGACCTGATCGAGTGAACCGCCGCGTGTCAGTTTGGCAAATGTTTCACCATCCAGTGTGTCGAGACTGACATTGATCCGCCTTACACCCGCTGCCGCCAGCTTTGCTGCATGATTTGATAGTTGCGAACCATTGGTCGTCAGCGTGAGCTCTTCCAGACCGCGGCCAAGCCTCTTGCCCAACTCTGTCACAAGATCATCAAAGCCGCGCCGGACAAGCGGTTCACCACCCGTAAGACGGATTTTCCTTACCCCGCGTTCAATAAACATGTCGGCCAGCGCAGTAATTTCTTCCAGCGTCAGAATGTCCTTGCGCGGGAGAAATGTCATATGCTCTGCCATGCAATAGCGGCAGCGAAAATCGCATCTGTCGGTGACCGACATCCGGACATAATCAATCCGCCGTCCGAAACTGTCGTGCAT
>JAHDDJ010000506.1 GCA_020629385.1 Erythrobacter sp. | reverse complement strand
CGGGGTGCTGATGATGCCCGCCCGCGTGGATGCGATGTTCCGAAACACCACCCGAGGGACCCGCAGGTCTTCAGCCTTAAGTGGGACGTCTCGACCCCTCGCGTCTTGCTCTGCTGAAGATGTGCGTGAGGTGCGCACCATCCACAGCAAGTACCGATGCGGATGGGCCGAACTTTGACGGGCTGGGTAAGGGGATGACGATGCTGGACGCCGTGAGCTGCCGATCAAGTACGACCGATCGCAAGTGCCATGAGAAACGACGAAAGGGCCGCCCGAAGGCGACCCTCTCAACTCACATCTCCGCAGTCTTCTTCGCCGGGTCAGCAACCCGCATGACCGTCAGACCTTTCACTTCCGCCTTCTGCCCGAGGTTCAGCGCGACCCCGTTGCCGCCGAAGAGCACGACGCCAGTGGCGGCGAACTTGTCGTCCAGCATTTCGTCATTGCACTTGAACGGTGCCGCCCGCCCGTGCGCGGACCAGCGCGGATCGAAGCGCGCCTGCGCTATCCCGCGTGCCCGGGCCCACCGAGCCGCGATCATCTCCGCCCCGTGCTTGCCACCCTTGTGGCAGAGGAAGATCTCCTGATTGCGGTTCTGCTTGATCCGTTCGCGAACCTTGTCGAGCGTGTTGAAGATCACATCGACATCGGTCCAGTCGGTGGCGCCTGAGACGATCAGGGGCACCCCCTCGACTTTCGACTTCTCGGCGGTCTCGCGGTCGTGCTGCTCCAGCAGCTGCCGCGCCTCGAAGACCGCCCCGGTCTCTTGCGCCCGGACGCTTGCGCGCGACCCGGCTGCCGGGATGAAGGCGTGGCCCGTCTCGATCTCGTAGCATTCCGCCGCTGCCTCGCTCATCACCTCGATGGCGCTGACGATCTCGCGCAGCTGCAGAAAGCGCGCCTGCGCCTCCTCAAGCGCGGTCTCGGCGATCTCCGATCCGTCGTGGGATTTTGCCAGCGCGCCGATCTTGTCGGCGGTGCGGTCGACCTCCTTGCCAAGCGCCACCTTGCGGCGCTGCAGGATCGTGGCGAGCCCATGGGCCAGCGGTTCGATTTCCGCCTCGAGTCCGGTCCCACGCAGCGGACCGAGCAGAGCCTCGAAGCTTTCGCGGATGATGTGGTCGGTCAGGACGTGATCTTCCGGGATCGGGAGCTGTGCGTCCTTCTCGGTCAGTCCGAAAAGTTCGATGGTCTCGTAGGTGTTTGCATTGTCGTAAGCCATGTCTGGTCTCCAGTATTCGGTTCCTAGGCCACCACGTGAGTGTGGGGGCATGGCCGAATGCCTGGTTTCCGAATCTGCCC
>JAHDDJ010000082.1 GCA_020629385.1 Erythrobacter sp. | reverse complement strand
TTTCGCCCGCGAAACACCCTCCCCCACAGGCGACAGTCCAATCCTGTTTATCAACGAAGCGGCCAATGCGATTGGTGAAAGAAAGGCGTCGATTGCGCTGATTGTCGGGGCCGAAGCACTGCGCACGGCGGGAATGCGCAAGAAGGAAGCCGCGCTTGCGGCCGAGGGTGGGCCAGCCAAGAAAAAAGGGCCCTACCCGCCGCGTACACCGCCAACGCCCGAGCCGCGTCATCTTTACGGTTTGATCACCCCGACCGATGTTTATCCGCTGTTCGAAAACGCTGCACGCGCACAATACGGACAATCGCTGGCAGAAGCGCAGGCGGAATCCGGCACAATCTGGGCCGGTATGTCGCGGGTTGCCGCGCAGACCGAAGGCGCGTGGATCAGACAGGAACGCAGCGCCGACGAGATTGTCGAAGTCACCGCTGACAACCGGCCGATTGCCTTTCCTTATACGAAGTTTCAGGTGGCCAACGCTGCGGTCAACCAGGGCGCGGCTCTGATCGTCACCAGCCTCGCGGTGGCACGCGACGCCGGGATTGCGGAAGACCGGATCATCTATGTCGGCAAAGGCGCTGCTGCGCATGAGGCGGAAGACCCTTTGATGCGACCCGATTACGCCACGTCGGCCAGCATGGAAGTATCGCTCCAACGGGCGTTGGAGCTGAACGATATCACGATCGACCAGATCGATCATCTGGAGCTGTATTCCTGCTTTCCGGTTGTCCCGAAAATGGCGCGACGCGTTCTGGGTGTCGAGGCTGACAGGCAGATCACCATGTTTGGCGGCCTGACTTTCGGCGGCGGCCCGATCGGCAATTACATGACCCACGCTGCGGCCTGCATGGTGGACGCTTTGCGCGAGAGCGGCACCAACGGGCTGCTTTTCGCCAATGGTGGTTACGCCACGCATAACCACACCATTCTGCTCAGCAAGACACCCCAGCCGGAAGGCACATTCCCGCATGAGTTCGACTTCCAGAAAGAGGCCGACACGAAGCGCGGCGCAGTGCCCGCAATAGACCTCGACTATACTGGTCCTGCTGCGCTGGAGACATACACAATTCTGTATGACCGCACCGGCGCGCCGAAACAGGGTGTAATTGTTGCGAAGACACAAAATGGCTCGCGCACCCTGGCACTGGTCCCGGCAGACGACACCGCAGCAATAAACCGTCTGGAAAAGGCAGAGCATGGGCTATGCGGCTCAACCGGCCATATCGCGAAGTCGGGGATGCATAACCACTGGGCATTTGACTAACCGCGCCTTTCGCATGAAGGGTTGACGCGACAGAAGCGGAAACCCGCTCGCATAAACGAGGATGCTCATGTTCAAAGCCTGGTTCGCAATTCCCCTTTGGCAACGCGTTATCGGCGCGCTCATCCTCGGTATCGTCGTGGGCTATGTCTGGGGTCCGGGTGCGGAAAGCATCAAGATCATCGGCGATATCTTCATCGCTTTTATCAAGATGCTGGTGGTTCCGCTGATCTTCTTCAGCCTTGTCGCAGGCGTTGCAAGCATCGGCGATTTGCGCAAGCTGGGCAGCGTCGGGTGGAGAGCCTTGCTCTTGTTCCTTGTTACCGGGCAAATGGCCGTGTGGCTCGGCCTTGGTATCGGAACCGTCCTGCAACCGGGGTCAGGCCTTGATGCCTCGACTGTTCAGCTCGACCAAAGCGCGCTCGACAAGGCGAATGACCGCAAGGAAAACGCACAAAGCTTCCAGGAAATGATCCTCGAAGTCGTGCCCGACAGCCCCGTGCAAGTCATGGCCGACGTCAATGTGTTGCCTCTGATCGTCTTCTCGCTGCTGATCGGAATAGGCATCCTGATGGCGAAGGAAGAAGGTCAGCCGGTTCTCAAAATATTCGAAAGCGGATCGGTGGTGATGCAAAAAGTCACTATGATCGTGATGGAGCTGACCCCGTTCGGCGTCTTCGCGCTGATGGCATGGGTTGCAGGAACGTTGGGTGTGGACGCATTGGCGGCGCTCGGACAGCTGGTTTTCCTGAACTATCTCGGATGTTTGCTGATCATCGGGATCATCTATGCGGGCATGATCAAGTTCATCGCCAAATTGCCGGTGATCGACTTCTTCCGCGGGATCGTGGACGCGATTGCGGTAAGCTACTCCACCGCCAGTTCCAACGCGACACTGCCCGTGACGCTGCGGTGTGCGCGGCGCAATCTGGGCGTTTCGAATTCGGTTGCCAGCTTCGTGATCAGCCTTGGTGCGACGATCAACATGAACGGCACAGCTATGTATCTCGGTCTTGCCACGCTGTTCGGCGCGCAGGTGTTCGGCGTCAATCTGGATATGGCCGATTATATCATGATCTCCATTCTCGGTACGCTTGGCGCTATTGGCGCAGCGGGTATCCCCGGTGCCGGTCTGATCATGATGGTGCTGGTCTTCGGCGCAGTCGGCGTTCCTCTGGAAACCATCGCGCTGGTCGCCGGGATCGACCGGATCATGGACATGATGCGCACCACCACCAATGTCAGTGGCGATGCTGCGGTTGCGACGACGGTAGCCTCCTTGACTGGTGAAATCGACCGCGAAGAGATGATCAGCGCCGACGACGTCTGACTTCAACCTCTCGACTCCTGCAAACCAATTCGGCATAGGTTGCATCGGGAAACGAAAGTGCAAAAGCACTTCGGGGGAGAGACTATGAAGAAATTGGCAAGCTGCGCTTCGCTCACATTGGCATTGATTCTGGCTGGATGCGGTTCCGAACCAGATGGGCCTGAAGGCGGTGTAGACGGCGCAGGTATCGGCACGGCAGCGGCGCAAACCGATGGTTATTCCGAAACGCGCAACGCCTATTTCGGTGATTTGCATATCCACACCGGCAACAGCTTTGATGCGTATATCTTCAACGTCCGTTCCAAACCGGAAGACGTGTACAAATTCGCGCTCGGCGAGAAAGTCCTGCATCCATCGGGTTACGACATCGAGATAGACGGACCTCCGCTCGATTTCGTCGCGGCTACCGATCACGGCGCCTATATGGGCATCCTCCCCGCGATGGATACCGAGGGCACCGAACTGAACAAGCTCGACATGGCGCGTGACATGTTCTCCGACGACCCGGACAAGATTGTTGCCGCTTTTGGCAAAGTCGGTGCAAGTGTCCGCTCCGGCGAACCGCTCCCCGGCGCCTATGACAAAGGTATTGTCGCCAAAACATGGCGCTCTGCGGTTGATGCGGCTGACGAGTATTACAAGCCCGGTACGCTGACGACATTTGCTGCGTATGAATACACCGCTGTTGTTACCCGGCCCGACAGTCAGGATTTCGGTGGGGGCAATTTGCACCGCAATGTCGTGTTCAAGGACACCGCGCCTGAAACGGTTTTCTCGACACTGGACTCGGTTAACCCAGAAGACCTGTGGGACTGGATGGATGCCAAGCGCGAAGATGGCCATGAAGTCATGGCTATTCCGCACAATTCCAATGTCAGCGACGGCAAGATGTTCGATAGCGTGGCCTATGATGGCAGCCCGTTGACCGATGCCTATGCCGTCCAGCGGATGCGCAACGAACCGATTGTCGAGATGACGCAGGTTAAGGGTACTTCAGAGACGCACCCCGCCCTCTCACCCAATGACGAACTCGCCAATTTCGAGATTTACGAGCTGCTGCTTGGCTCGACCATCACCTCCAAGATCAATGGCGGCTTCGTCCGTGAAGCGCTGGCCAATGGTCTCGCGATCGAACGGGAAGTCGGCGCTAACCCGTATAAATTCGGCATGATCGGCGCATCGGACACCCATGTTGCCGGCGGCTCTTTCACAGAGAAAAACTACTGGTCGAAAGTCGGCATCGTCGATGGCACAGCCGAACGGCGCGGCTCTGTCCCGCCTGGCGGGGCCAAGACATGGGAAGGTATCGCCCGTATTCCGAATGCGGAAAACTGGTTCAGCAAATGGGGTGCATCAGGCCTTGCCGGTGTCTGGGCTGAGGAAAATACCCGCGAATCCATCTTTGCCGCGATGGCACGAAAAGAAACCTTTGCGACCACTGGCCCACGAATGAAAGTGCGCATGTTCGCCGGAGATTACGCGGACGACATCTTGTCCGCTGCCGACCTGCTTGATCAGGCCTATGCCAATGGAGTCCCGATGGGCGGAGCTTTGGGTACACGCACTACAGCCCCGGACATGCTTGTATGGGCCATGCGCGATCCGGCCAGCGCGCCGCTTGCCAAAGTCCAGATCGTCAAAGTCTGGCATGACGGCAAAGCGCAGGAAAAGATTTGGGATGTCGCATGCTCGGATGGAATGGAACCTGATGCTGCCACGCGCCGCTGCGCCGATAATGGCGCCAGCGTCGATATGACCAACTGCATGCCCAGCACAGGGCAAGGTGCGCCTGAATTGAAGGCCCTCTGGCGGGATCCGGAATTCGACGCGGACCAATCGGCAGTGTATTATGTGCGCGTGGTCGAAAACCCGACTTGTCGCTGGTCGACCTGGGACGCATTGCGCAACGGCACGCCGCCTCATCCCGATCTCCCGCAAACTATCCGGGAGCGGGCTTACACCTCCCCAATCTGGTATGATGCTGGCTAGTGACTGAAGAGATAGGTGACGAAAGTCCGCGCTGGCGGAAGTGGGCGCGGGAACCGTTTGTCCAGTTCCTGATACTTGGTGCCTTGCTGTTTGCCGGCCATGCCGTGTGGCAGCGGCATATGGACTATCAGGCGAACAGCATCATCGTCGATCCCGAAGAGATGGAACGGCGCGCAATCCTGTTTGCAGGTGAAAACAACCGGACGCCCACGGAAGAAGAGCTCAAGGCTCTGCTCTATGACTACGTGCAGGAAGAAGCTCTGGTTCGCGAAGCCAAACGGCTGGGTCTTGAAGAAGGCGATACGATTGTCCGCCGCAGATTGGCCCAGAAAGCGCGCTTCATGCTGGAGGATACTGTCGATATCGCCCAGCCGGATAGTGACACATTGTGCGCCTATGCTGCCGAGAATCCAGACAAATTTGCCAAACCTCCGAAACGCAGTTTTGCGCATATTTTCATCAGCCCCGAAGGCAAGAGCGATGCGGTGTTGCGCGACGAGGCAGCAAAACTCCTGGTGTCTTCGACCAACACAGAGTGGAAGACGCTGGGCGATCCGTTCATGCTGAACCGCGAATACAGGCTTGCAAGCTACCCCGATGTCGCGAAATCCTTCGGACCCCAATTTGCACAGGCAATGTTTGCGCTCGATCCGCAGAACCGGAAATTTCAAGGTCCGATCGAGTCCGCATTCGGTTTGCATCTGGTGCGCATTGGCGAGACGATCGAGCAGGAAATGCCGGACTGTGACGCGATACTCGGCACCATTGAAACGGTCTGGCGCAAAGATCAGCGTGATGCTGCCAATGCTGCAAAGATCCGCGAAATCATCGATCAATACGAGGTCGTGGTCGACTGATGATCCGTATCTGGACATTAGTCATCTTTATGATGGTTGCGGCTGTGGCACCTGCCTCTGCACATGAGGTCCGGCCAGCATACCTTGCTCTGGAAGAAACGCAGCCCGACATTTGGGAAGTGACGTGGAAGCAGCCGGTGCTGTCGGGAAAGCGGCTCAAACTGACACCCAAGTTCAGCGCTTCTGGCGGGCAAAGCTGCGGCTGGACCGTCGAAGAGCGGGATAATCTAGCCGCAACCTCGGTGGAACGGGGCGATCTTTCATGCACAATCTCCGTAATCTCCATCGAAGGCCTCGACCGGACGCTGACCGATGTCATTGTCGAAGTGCGGCCATTATCGGGCGAAGTCACCACCACGTTGCTGCGTCCCGACGCCAACGAACTGGACATCACCGCTCCGGCGCAAAGCCCGGCAGCCGCCTATTTCGCTATCGGTGTTGAACATATTGTCTTTGGCTGGGACCATCTTCTGTTCGTTATTGCTCTTGTGTTCCTGATCGACGGCAAGCGGCGACTGCTAGGCGTGATTACCGCTTTCACGCTGGCCCACTCCTTGACGCTGGGTCTGGCAGCGATGGGCGTGATCGGCATCCCCTCGCGCCCGGTCGAGATACTGATCGCAGCATCCATCGTCCTGCTCGGGATTGAGCTTATTCGCAAACGACAAGGTGAAGAGAGCTTGCTGATGCAGCGCCCTTATCTGGTCGCCATCGTCGTCGGATTGGTCCACGGCCTGGGTTTTGCCGGCGCCTTGAGCGAGATAGGCTTACCTGATGGCACCGAATTGCTCGCGCTTCTGATGTTCAATCTTGGCGTAGAGGCCGGGCAAATCGGAGTTATTCTGGTCAGTGCGATCATTCTCGCAGGTCTACCCAAAATACATCGCCATGCAGCCAATCGTACCGAATTATGTGCGGCCTATGCTTTGGGGAGCATAGGCATGTTCTGGGTAATCGAGCGGCTGGCGCAATATGTAGCCTGACCGCCAATATTCGCCTTTGGAACCAATCCGGTTGTAATTCGTCGATAAGAAAATAGCGGTTCGTCCATTCCAAGGTGCGCAACCGACAGAAATTCGGTACTTAAAATCAAACGCTTCTCAAATAGGGTCGTACCCCCACGGCTCATGAGCATAGCGTTTATGAAGACAAGGAAGTGGTTTCCGCCATGGCGAAGACAATCTTGAAGAGCGCTGCTGTCGCACTGCTGTTGACCTCAACAAGCATCGCTAACGCAGAAACAGCACAGTCCGGTGCAGCCGGACAGCAAAGTTTCCCTGTTGAGAGTGAATTTGAAAAGTTCCAACCGAAACCATCGAACAGCCCTACCCGCATCGACTTTTCCATCTGGGATGATGCGCTGAGTTATTTTGTGTTTCCGATGGGATATTCGATCCGCGAAGGCGCCCCAACGGTAGATGCCGAATTGGGAACACGACGCGTTTACGGCCATGAATCGCGCTATCGCCTCGAAGGAAACCGGGTCATCTTTTCCTATCTGGATGATGATATCAAAGCTTCTCTGACCGAATACCGCAAGGATCTGGAAAGCACCCTCGACCGGGTAGATATTACGAAACTGGGCCGGAACGAGCAGCTTGCTTTCTGGATGAACCTGCACAATGTCGCAGTTATCGAGCAGATCGCGCTGGATTATCCCGTCAGCCAGCCATCCCGCATCAAGGTCAATGGCAGCGATCTGCCTCTGGATGAAACGCCGTTCATTACGGTCTCTGGCGTAAATATGAGCCCCAAAGATATCCGCACAAAGATTGTGTATCCCAATTGGGATAACCCGAAAGTTATTTACGGCTTTTTCCGGGGCGAAATCGGAGGGCCTTCGATCCTGCGGAATGCATTTACCGGCGCAAATGTTGGCGATTTGCTCGACGAATCCGCAGCAGAGTTCGTGAATTCGCTCAGAGGTACGCAAAAGAATGGCAGCAAGCTAGACGTCTCCAAGATTTATGACGAAGCGCGACCATTCTTCTTCCAGAACTGGGAAACCGATATTCGGGACCACTTGCTGACTTACTCAAACGCCGAAGTTACCAGCCTTATCGAGCGAACTTCTGAAGTGCGCGCTCGCCTTTATGAAACAGACGTTTCTGATCTTGCTAATGGTGAACGTGATCCGAATTACAACTTCGTCGTCTCGGGCGAGAATGTGAAAGGCCTTGGGCTTCCCAGCTCTATTCAGCGCTTGCTACGAGAGCACAGCCAGAAACTCCAAAAGATCGAGAAAGACAAGGATCTGCAGGGCCGTGTTAAGATCATCAATGTTGGTGATTTGACCAAGCCGAAAGAGCCTGACGAAGTCGAATAAACCGGGCGAACGCGCCTTTGCGGGTCTTTGGGGCCGTCCGCAGCTTATCAGACCAAAGAGTGATGGCGAATTCGACGGCGGGAGCGTATCTTTATGCGCGATGTCTATCGAGATTTCTGAAATTTCCAGCTTTCTGGCTGGCACTACTGCTTTTGGGACCCTTACCGAGCAGCAGCGTGCTGCGCTCTCACAGCAAGTAGAAATCCGGTATGTGCGTGCAGGCGAGGAAATCATTTCCGCCGGGCAGCAAAACGACTTCCTGTTTCTGGTACGGTCCGGATCGGTTGAATTGCGCCTCGC
>JAHDDJ010000081.1 GCA_020629385.1 Erythrobacter sp. | reverse complement strand
AGCGGCCGCGACGCCCTTTGCCGTTGAACGAAATCGCCTGATCGCCGCCCCAGCCGGAAAAAATGGTTTGCACGCCGCGTTTTGCTGCGTGATCCATGATCGGTTTCTCATGGATCAACGGGCCGAAATCGATTTGTGTTCCGGTGTCCTGCCGCAAGAGGTCGCGCAAACCCTCTTCGGTCGGGAGGGGGTTGAACATTTCGAGGCCAAGCGCGTCATTGACCGCTTCGATCCAACTGGCCTCACCGCCTTTGTCCTTTGCTGCCTGATCGCGGTACCAGGTGTAGGCGGGTGGATCCTCCATACCTTTGGCGCGGGACATGCGCGTCACTGTGGCCGCGACCGATGAAGAATCGAGACCGCCGCTGATATGCGTTGCTATCTTGCCGCCATCGCGCATCCGGTCGGCAACCACCACATCCATCAGCGCGCGGCCCTCGGCGATGATTTCTGCATCTGTTGCGGTCTCGCGTTCCGCGATCTGATCGGGGCTCCAATATTGTTTGACCGTCAGCCTGCCGTGTTCGGCAGTCATCCAGTGGGCAGAAGGAACGCGGTCGATTGCACGATAGAGCGTCCGTCTGGCAACCATCGGATGCGCGCCGACCAGAGATGTTGCTGCGACAGTCTCGTCAATGGCGCCCAGATCGGGATGCTGGTCCAGCATGAAGGCCAAATCATTGGCGACGATCAACCGTTCTTCCGAATGCGCAAAATAGAGCGGCCTAGTCCCGATCCAGTCACGTGCACAAAAGGTTCGATTCGTATTGTGATCAACAATCACAAAGGCAAGATCGCCTAGAAGCTTGCCTGCGCAATCCGTGCCCCATGCTTTATAAGCGGCAAGAATGATCTCTGCGTCAGTAGCAGGATCCTCTAATCCCAAACGCGCCAATGTGGCATCGCGGTCATCGATCCGCGCATCGGCGAAAACGCACAACCCGTCGCGCACCAATGGAGTCTGAATATCCGTATTTTGCGGGGATTCAGCGACGACCGGACCTTCCGGCCCTGTCAGGATCTCAGCGTAGATCAGTGACGGCACAGGTAACGCCGCGCTCAGCCGGCTTTCAACAGGCCAAGCCCGGCCAACTCGTTGACGAATACGAGCGTATCGTTTTGGCAAGTTTCGGCATCAACCTCGAATGTGTCGGTCAGTGTCGTGCAAAGTTGCTTTACTGTGATGCCATCGTCGATAGCTTTCCAGATTTCCGCACCGGTCTGGTCGTAATGGAAATACTGTCCGCTATCGATGTCCATCAGCGACATGCCGTCCGCTACTTCGCTGAACAGCACATCGTCGTTGCGGGAAATTGTGCTGTTCAAAGTCAGCTGCATATCTGTCATTTCTCTGCCCTTTGTTAGTCTTGCAAGCCGGCGCGTGATTCCGTGGGCACCTCGCTGGCATAGCCAAGCTTCTCCATCCATTCGCGATGGGTTGCAATGATTGATTGCTGCTGTTCCACGCTTAACGTTGCGCGGCCTTCGCCCACTTTGCCCGAACGGAAGAAAGCCCGCTGGCTGGAAGGTTTTTCGCGAAAGCCCCGGGCGCCTTCCAACCGCTGCAATGCATCGAATGTGCAGGCCGAAACTGCCGCCGCAATTTTGCTCTGATCCACTTGCAGACTGCAGAACTTCAGCACTTGATCAAGCGTGGATGCCGGGTCGGTGTGCATGTCCTCATAGCGGATATGCAGCACCGGAATTTCGGTTTGCCCAAACCAGCTAGCGACATTTCCCGACCAGCTGCTGGTATATTCGGGCAATGCTGTGGAGCTTTTGTCCGTCCACTGGTTCAGTGCCGCGTGCGGATCGGCCAACCGGTTGATGGTCCAATCCAGATCGCGTCCTTCATGATGGGCGAGAGACGGGACAATATCGACCGGATCGCGGGCGATATAGATCGCACCAGCGCTGCATTCTTGCGGGAACAACGGCTGGCCGCTTCTGCCAACAGTGTAGGCGTCATGCGTCTTGATGAATGCGGGGAAAGTGCATTGCTTCGCCAGATGCGCATGCAGAATAGCGCGATAGGGGATTAGTTCTTCAGGCAGCATTTCGCCCGAACTGATGGCGCAATAATCGTCCAATGTTTGCCGCGCCAGGTGGACAGGGCCTCCTCCTAGGTCGTTAAGGTCGAGAGGTTCATCCGGGTAGAGATAGGCATGCAGCAAACTGCGCAGCCATGTGTTGCCCGACTTTGGATAAGAAGCCAGCCACACGATAGTGCGGTTGCCCTGTGCAAGCGCTTTGGGGTCTTCAGCTGGCATCGACCTGAGTGGCTTTTGCTTCGGTCTCGGCCAGAAATTGCAGTGCTTCCTTGGCGAGTAGCGCGGGTTGCATGCCGCTCTTCGGGCGGCAGACTTCCAGCATCGTTATGCGGTCAACCATGCCGGCAACAGTTTCGAATGCAAAACGCCGTGCGCCCATTCCATCGAGGAAGTTCTTACGAAAGATGAAACGGGACAGCGTCGGGACGCGCAATTCGGGTTTTACCTCGCTGATGTGCAGGTCTTCGTCGAGTGAGGGATTCAGATAAATCATGGCGCGGACTGGTTCCGGCTGGTCGTGGAAATTCTCCGCGCCCAGATAATATTTCGCCATATCGCTGCGCACTTGGGGTAGTCCGTCAGACGTGTGACCGAGCGACGTCAGCGAGTCCTCCCACAACCGGATTGCAGGGAAGGCAGGGATGGCGATCGGATGCCCGCTATCATCCAGCCGAATTCCGGTGACATCGTCGGCCAGCATGGGCAAGCCAAGTTCCAGCAGCCCGCCCAGCGTCGTGGATTTTCCCGCACCGGACGGCCCCATAACCATGACCACGCCTTTGTCGGTCAGCACTGCACAGGAATGGATCGGCAACATACGCCGCTGCATCAATGCTGCTGCCAGGCTGGTGCCCAGCAACACGGACACGATCTGGGTGTCGTCTACACCCTCCATCCGTTCGTAAATAATCGTATCGCCCGAATGGATCCAGACGCGGCATACGTCGTAATAGACGGTCAAAATTTCGTCCGGACCAGCTTCCCAATTGCGGAATTTTACGGGACCGCCTGCTCCCTCAGGAATAAGTCCTTCGGCCATGGTGATATCGGCCGTCGCTGCATCGCAAGGGCGCAAGGCGGGTAGCGCAATGTCTGACGCTATGGTCAGTCCATAAGCAGTGTAGTTTGGCATTATCCGGCCACCGCATAGTCACCTTCGAATACTTCGAAGATGAAATGGATGCGGTCTTCATCGCCTTCGTTGCGTGCGCCATGGGAGACGATATTATTCACCTCGTAAGCCTTGCCCACGGGCAAGTGAAAGCTTTCATCGCGAACCTGAAATGTGGCGTGCTGGTTGGTGACAAGGGGGACATGGATTTTGTGAACCAGCGGGTTCGAACCTGCACCGTCATAATGCGGATCGATGATGTGGCCGGCCCGCAACTTTGCCAGCATCGCCTTCGGAAACACCGGATTGCGAAAACTATAGGGCTTGATTGCCTGATCCATTACCGGTTGCAGCACCGGCTGCCAGATTTCCCAAGCAGGGTTGGCATAATTGTCCTCTGGGTCGCGATTGGCGGCTATGAAACGGAAGATGATATGCTGGGTGTGGTGGAAAACCTCGAAATCGTTTTCCTTGCCTTTGTTCTCTTGTGCCCACGTGTCGTCCGAGACCCGTTGCGCCAGTTTGACCAGACGCGCGCAATCGACTTCGCCGAGATCGCGCACTGTTTCGGGTTTTATGACTTTGGGCGGCACGCCTGCTTGTCCTCTCAGTTTGCAGTCTGCGGGTTAGGCAGGCCGTCGATCAGGGCATAGTTGAAATACGACAGCAATTCTTCATGCTCGAGGAATACGCTGTTTGCCTCATCCAGTTGCACTTGCGATAGCCGTGCAATCTGATCGTCATTCATATTGCGCAAGGGTTCATCATAGGTACCCTTGACCTCCAGTTTTTGCGTCAGATCGAGCGGACCCAATTCGGGCATGAATTCCTCGATCCGGAAAGCGATGCTCCGGGGATCGGCGCAAAGCTGTTCATAGGTGAAATGAATGGCGCGTTCACCCAGCCGCTCGATATTCTGTTTCTGCATGGCAAAGCAGCGCATCAGATGCGTCGCAGCGACGCGAGCGAGATTGTCAGGATTGTCGATTAGCGGGGCACGTGTTCGGCGCCGGACAATCCCTTCCAGCGCGGCATAGGGATTGCGCACCATCAGCAGGAAATGCGGATCGCAGAAATTGCTGGCCAGCTGGTCGGCAATCGACAGGAATGGCGGGGAGCGGGTGTGAAATACCGGAGCGTCGTGACGGTGTGCGGCCGCCTGCAAATACCACGCTTTCTTGGACCGTGCCCAATCATAATCCGGAGAATCGCGGAAATAGGACAGGGTTTCTTCCTCGCCAGCCCAGATCAGAGCCCAAGGCGTTTCAGTGGTTGTAGGGCCGGCAAAGCCGAAAGTGTGCTGGCCTTCGCGTTCCAGGCTCCAGACATGGGGCGATGTTGCGATGGCGCGGGAGAGATAAGTCGACCCGCTATTGTTGGGACACAGCAGAAACAGATGCTTGCGGATCGCCGCTGTGCGTTGTTCGATGTCGGATTTGAGCTCGCTCACTGGTCTCGCCCTTCGGTCAGCGCGATAACGCGGTCCGCATGGTGCAGGGTTTCTGCGCGATGCGTGACCAGCAATATCGAGAATTGATCGCGCATGGCGGCCAGGTTTCGCAAAATGGTGTCCTCAATCATCGCATCGAGTGCGTTGGTCGCCTCGTCCAATATCAGCAGCCGCGGTTGACGCAACAGGGCGCGCGCGATGCACAGGCGCTGGCGTTCACCGCCCGACAGGCTTTGGCCGCGCTCGCCAACACGGGTTCCGAGGCCGAGGCGCTTCTTGTCGAGGAATAGCGCTGCCATGGAAGTCTGCAAAGCCGTGTCGATTGCGCTTTCATCGCTGGTTTTCGCGCTCCACAACAGGTTCTCGCGAATGGTGTCGTCAAACAGGAATGGGTCCTGCGGCAGATAGGCGATCTGGTCGCGCCAGTGACGCCGTGCGGCGTGGTCGACCAAAGGTTCTTCATCGACTTGGACCTCTCCCGATGCAGGGACGAGAAGACCTGTCGCAATATCGAGTAGAGTTGTCTTGCCGCTGCCGGAAGCGCCAGTAAGCGCGACGATTTCTCCGGGCTGGATGTTCAATGATACATCCGCAAGAACTGCCTCTGCGTTGCCCGGATAGGTAAAGCTGATACGCTCCAGCTGGAGGCTCGCGGGTGCGCGCTTCGCTGGCGCTATTGCCGGACCACCGGCGTCGACAGCCGCGTCATCCAGATCGCGGCGCAGTGTGGTAAGGGCCTCGAACGCGGGCAGCGTGTTGGCGATCATCTGGCCAGTCGTCGCCACTTGCTGGATTGGCCCGGCCAGTCTGGCCAGCACCAGCAGCGTTACGCCCAGTACCGACACCGGCGTTTCCAACACGAAGTACCCGATCAGCAGCGCCGCCAGCACAACCACTCCGGCTGCCATCTGGAACCAGCCTTTCGCTGAAGTTTGCGAGGAAACATAGGCGATCTGGTTGCTGCGTACTTCGGTTATTGTACCGCTGAACCGTTCGGAAAAGTCGGATTCTGCATTGTTGAGCCGTGCCAGCTTCTGGCTCGCCATGAAATTGCCCAGAACGCCGTAAATCCTGCGCCCTGATTGGGTCAGATTGCGGCCTAGTCTGTTGGCTTTGCGCAGCAGGGGCACGGTGAACAGCATCGCGACTGCGAACATCACGCACACCAGAACCAGCAAGACAGGCGACAAAACCGCAATCACCAGCAATTGGACTACAGCGAGAGAAACCGCAGCACCGGAGCGGAGCATTTGCGAGGTGCCCGCAGAAATCCGGCTGACATCATTGGTCAAAGCATGTTCGATATCGCTGCGTTTCAGGCTGATTACGGTCAGCCAGTCAGCGCGTCCTACCGCGTCGAACAGCCGTGCTCTCCAGCGGTCGACATAGCCAAGGCCGAGCGCTTGCAAGCGAGTGTCGCGCAGCCACACGATGACGTTTCTCAGCGCTAGTATCACCAGAAATGCACCTGACAATGCCAGCGCACGCGAAAGGTCGGTGGTCAGGCCCAGCCCGCTAAGGAAATCCAGAATATCGCGTCCGATTTGCGTATCGGCGGTGCCGATAATGACCGCGATAAAGGGTAGAATGGCGACAATGCCGATCCCTTCCAGCACTGCGCCAAGTGCCACCAGCAAAACGGCCATAGGCAATTCGGCTTTGCAGTCTCGCCAGATGTCTTGAAGATATGCTCGGAAGTGCCCCATCACGTTTTGGCTCTTGCCAGACGGATCGTAAGCCAACAAGCAGCAAGGCAGCGATGGGGAATGATTCTTGGTGACCAGTCCGGATCTGGAGCAGAAACTGCTATGCAGCTTGTTAGCTGAAAGTCCTGTGTCTGCGCCGTTCATGGAAGAAGTGCGCGCGCAATTCGGGCAGGTCGATTGGCACGCCTTTGGCGCTTTGGTGGAGCGTCACAGGGTTGCAGCATTGGTTGCAAGTGGCCTGGAGGCTACTCCGGACATTGCCCTCCCAGACAATCTCCAAGCTGGGCTTGTCGAGACCCGCGAAAAGAATGCGCAGGACTATTTCCGCTATGTCGGGCTTGCTGCGCAGCTTACCGGTGCTTTCGCCAAGGCAGGCATAAGCTGCGCCGTGCTCAAAGGCATCGCTGTGGCGGAACGCTATTACCGCCATACTTGCGACCGCGAGATGATTGATGTCGATATTCTGGTCGATCCGTCGCGCTACGATGAAGCAGAAGAGATCGTTCGCTCGCTTGGGTTCAACCGGCTTTATCCACGCTTCGATCTGACGGTAAAAACCCGGGCGAGCTTCAAACGCCTGCACAACGCGTTCACCTTTTTCCGGCGCGAGGACGGGATGCAGGTCGATCTGCATTGGCGTACTGTGAAGAATCCCGCACTTCTGCCACGTCTGAATGACGAATGGCAAAACCACCTTGCGACAACGCCGGCTGCCAATCGCGAATTGCCAACATTGGAGGCCGGCGCGCACGCGCTGTACATTATCGTGCACGGCGCGAAGCACGCCTGGGTGCGGCTGAAATGGCTGGCTGATCTGGACCGCGTTGTTCGCGGGCTTTCTGCAGAAGAGCGTAGATCGCTAATCAAGGCGAGCGAGCGGAACCGGATGCACCGGGTCGTCGCCTCATCGCTGGCGCTGTCGTTTGAATTGCTGGGCACGCCGTTGGAAGGCGAATTCCGCGATCTTGTAGGCAAACACAGCGATGCCAAGCTGGTTAAAATGCAAAAGGCGATGATCTTCGGGCCATTGCCTGGCAGGCATTACAATCTTGGCGATGCCGGCCAGCTAATCCGCCGCGTCCGGCATTCGCTGGCCCTACACAAGGGTGATAGATATCGGCGAGCAACTGTTTTGCGGGAAATCGCGAGACCGGAAGATCTGGAGAATGTCCGGATTGGTCCAGGTGCGCTCTGGAGCTTGCCGCTGATTTCGCCGTTTCTTGCGCTGGGCCGCAAGATAAATGGCTCCTTTACCCGCTAATCGCGGCGCTGGGTGCCGAAGACGACATATTCAGCTTCATCGCAATGTCCGGTGATCATTAGCTTGCCCACCTTCAGCCAGGCATGAAACTCGCGGTCTTCCTCGGCAGCACGACGTGTCCCGAGATAAAGCGTCGTGGGAACGCCGCGCCTCGACAGCATCCATCGTGCGGAAAGCGCCTGCGGCAGGCAGACAAACTCCACCGGCACATTGCGTCCCACCCTGCGGATGGTCCGCATGACCATACGTGCGGTTTCTCTCTGCCCCTCGGAGAGTTGCTCGATAACCGTGCCTTTATCAGGCGACACCGCGATCTGTTTGCGCCAGCGGGAAAGCGGTACAAAATTCACCAGAATGCGCGCATAGGTGAGCAGGATGGCTGCCTCGGCGAAAGCCAGCTTTTCGCTCCTTGGCATGGCGGCGAAGGTTCTGATTTTGCCTGTCACTGACACGGGAAAGGCCGTTTCCTTGCGTTGTGCGTTACGAAAAGCGGCGCAACTTCATTGCACCCCCGCTGTTCGCCACCTAGATGCAGCGGCGGGGAACACGCAAGGAGATTAGCTGCAATGGCGGCTATAG
>JAHDDJ010000505.1 GCA_020629385.1 Erythrobacter sp. | reverse complement strand
TGGAGAACGAAGCCGTTGCCCGCTGGTGGGAAGGCGTGTGGGAACGGATGCGCGCAGGCATGATCCGCATGGCACGCGATCCGGAAACGACGCTGGGCGGCCAGATCGGGGACAGCCTCGCCGAACTGGGCAAGGCGCTGCGCGATGACGAGCGGCTGCAAACGCAGGTCAACCGCTTTGCCCGCCGTACCGCGGTGGGCGTGGCGACCCGCTATGGCGACCAGATTGTCCAGCTGGTATCAGAAACCGTCCGCCGCTGGGACGCGCAGACGCTGACCGACCGGATCGAAGGCGCGGTAGGCCGCGACCTCCAGTTCATCCGCATCAACGGCACGCTGGTCGGCGGGCTGGTCGGGATGACGATCCATTTTGTGGATTCTTGGATTTGAACGACATCAAAGGAGGGCTAGTAAACCTTGAATGTAACGGCACTTGCCCAGTATGAATCGACAGCTTCGCCATTTGCGTTTCTTGCAGGTTCAAATTTCGCCCGCTTTTTCATTTTGTTGCAAACCACATTCGGAAATGCTGGATCTGAGTAGGAAGACTGGACGATGCATTGATCGACATCGCCTGTGCTCGTGACCTGTAACCTGAATCGGACATTTCCCGAAATGCTGTTTCTCAGCGCTCCCTGTGGATAATCCCTTGTCCTAATCCATGAGCCGGGTGAGCCTTTGGGCTTCGGTTCCGAAATCAGTGTAGCCTGTTCGAGTGGATCCAGCCCCCAGCTTTTGACAAGATCATTTAGGCAATTGTCCATTGCCTTCAGGGCGCCTGTGAGTTTGCCGGTCCGCAACCGTACAGGCTGTTTAATGCCCCTTAGAAATGTGACGCTTCCGATAGTGGCAGCGGCTGACATCTCGGCTGTCTTCAATTGCTCTCGGCTCGCCTCACCTTCTTTGAGACTTTCTAGTTGGTCATTCGGGATCAAACCGCTTGAAAATTGCCAGATCGTCCCACCATTCTCCGTTTCCCCGAATAACGGTGTTTCAATGTCTCTCGATTCCTGTGGATCAAAGCCAAAATGGAACGAGTTAGATTTACTATTCTTCAGAGGGATTCCGGAGGCGATTATCTCCATTTCCGTCCCCGGCGTGTATTTGACCAAGATAAGGACGACTTCGTTCCTTCCTTCTCCGAAGGTACGGACGAGCCGACATGCCTCCTTGTCGTATCGCAGGTTCCAGTTGCTAGTAGGGGGCAACTCAACGGGTTCGTCGGCTGAAGCTGGGCTGGCCGGCGCAAAAAGGCCGGAGACTGCTAGTGCACAGACCCCGGCCTTGAATGTGTTTATGCGTGTCATGGGCCTAGACTATCCAGCGC
>JAHDDJ010000504.1 GCA_020629385.1 Erythrobacter sp. | reverse complement strand
GCCAGCGCGTCCTCGACGCCATTGCCAACCCGTCCGACGAGTCCGACGAGATTGTCCTGACCGTGGCAAACCAACTGCATACCCGTGTTCTCAAGCCGCTTGAGGACAAGATGCGCGGGATTGGGATGCTGGCCGAGGCGCAAAAGTGGAAGCGCGACGAGCGGTATTCGCCGCACAACTGGTCATCGAAGCGGATCTATGAACGGCTGGCCGAGTTTCGGGAACGGATGGGCGCGCGCGTGTCGGATAGCCTGCGCGAACAATACGAGATTGAAAAGAACCGCCTGAATGAACGGCTGGCCTCGACCTATCGCGGCATTGACCAACTGGAACTGGCGGCGGAACGTCGCAATGAGGAATTGCGCCGGCGCTTTGCCGGTGGCGAGGTGGACATTTCCGAGGAAGAACTGCGCGGGCTGTTGATGCAGGCGCAAAACACGCCTGACGACAAGCGGCCCAAGAGCCTTTTGTCTTGGATCACTGACCAAGGCGGTGTGTGGCTGGGCGATGCGCTGGCGCCGGATGTGCGGGCGATGGAGTATCGTCGCCCTGGCTTCGTCAAGCGGGCGCGTTTTGAGCGGTCCTCGGCGGGTGACAACGGCGGTGGCCGGATGCTGGATGAACTGCGCGAGATGGCGGTCGAGGCTGGCTATATCGAGGAAGGGGCCACGCTGTCGGACTTCCTCGACGTGATGCGCGACGAGGTGGGCGGCAACCGGCGGTATGCGACCGAGGACATTGATACCGTCATGGCGTGGGACCAATACGACGAGTTTATCGCGGCCCTTGGGGAAATGGGCATCGACCCAAGCGGTCGCAAGGTTCTGCGCAAGACAACCGACGATCAGAAGGCCCTGATGCAACGCACGGCGGATGCGCTGGCCGCGATTGAAGCGACACGGGCGCAAAAGGCGCGGGCGCGGGCGGATGAACTCGATGCACAGATTGCCGAGATTGACGGGCTGCTCAACGATGGGGAAGCCTATCGCAGCGAAGTGAACACGATCCTTGAAAGCGTGATTTCCAAGCTGACCGGCGAGGAAAGTTTGCAGGTCGATGATCTTGACCTTGAGATTGTTATGCCGGGTTCGCTCAAGCGCCGCTCGATCGACGTCAAGCGGTCGGACTTTTCCGACTTCATGTCGCAGAACCCCTTCGAGGCCATTGCGTCCCATGTGTACCGCCTCACCGGCGAATACCACCTCAACCGCGCGTTTGGCGATGCGACCCTGAAACACGACATCGCCAGCGTGATCGAGGAAGCGCGGGTTTTAAAAGAGGACATGACGGGGCCGGAACGCGAGGCGTTTCAAAAGCAACTGGAAAGCC
>JAHDDJ010000503.1 GCA_020629385.1 Erythrobacter sp. | reverse complement strand
CCCATCTCAAGGCACTCGGTCAGCACCTCCATAAGATTGTCGCCAATAGCGATTGGCTTTGTGGCGCTTGCCTTGGGAGAATAGCCCATCAAATTTGCTCCTTTGTGGAAAGGCAGGGCCACCGGCCCCGCCCTGTTGACGCCCGTGGGGGCTTAGAAGTTGTCGCGCGGTTCGTCGCGGAACCGTGCATTGGGAAGCGTCACGACACCGGCCAGCCCGTCATCGGGGAAGCAGTTGGCGGGACGCGCGGCGTCGGGGTCACGGTCGGCACGGCCAAGCGGACAGGTGGTGCCGTTCACAGGGAACCCGAGACGGTCAGCGCCAAGCGTTGCCATGAAAGCGGCGACCGATGCTTTACTGCGGACCTGCACAGACGCCGGTGCAATCTGGACGTCAGGCGGCAGCACGTCACCAGGTTCAAGGTCGGCGCCGTAGACGAACGTGCCGTAGTGTCCGACCCAGAAGCCGAGACGCACATCGGTTTCGCCAGCCGCGTCGGTGACGATGATGTTGCGGTGCTGAGTTGGGCGCGTGATGTCAGCGGACGCCACAGACGCCAGAAGGCCGATCATGGCGGCGATGGTTACGAAAAGGGATTTCATTGGTTTCTCCTATGGATGTTAGACGGATGGGCGGGGGCGATCACATCCAGAACCGCGCCCGCCGCAGCCCGATCAAGGGCTAGATAAGGGCCGACCACGTGACGCCGTTGTCGAGTGAAATATGAAGGGCGTTTTGACCGGCGTAGAGCGGCGCGGTGATAGGATTGAACACCAGCGACGGAGGGGGTGTCACCTTAAAGAAACCCGTTCCGCCAGGATGGCCAATGCTCTGCGTTGTAGCACCACCAGCAACAGATTTCGCACCGTGGGTTGAGGCGTCATTGTCCGCATCGTCGTCTGGCGTCGTCGCGCCAAAATACCACTGGCCCGTAGGCGCAGCAGTGTTTTGCGTGTACATAGCGGTGAACGGGAAGCCCAAGTTCATCGACACGTCAGCGTCGGTGAATTGCTGGATGCTTGGGAAAGTCACACCGCCGATTGCACCGCGAAGCATAAAGCCACCCGCCGCACCAGTGATAGCGGAAGCGTCCAGCGTATTGGTTGACGCATTCCAAGCCGCCGCAACGGAAGCAGGAAGCGGGGCCAAGCCACCAGAACCCGCGCCCTCTTGGGTAAAGGTTACATATGCACCAGCGCCGCCAGCCGCATTACAGTCCCAGAGCATCAGGCAGTTCGGCGTGACGCTATCGTCAATCCAGACCGGAGGCCCCAGCACAGTTGGCGCAGCGCCAAGGTCAGACAGCAACGGCAGGCCAAGCGGATCAGCA
>JAHDDJ010000502.1 GCA_020629385.1 Erythrobacter sp. | reverse complement strand
AAGACGCAATTGGTTGTGTGGAAGTTGCCGCTGGCGACCCAATCCGCATCGCCTCTGCATTAGTAATCTCAGGTCCAAATGAAAGTCTGGGTCTAGACAGCCAATATGGTGTTGAAATTGCTATTAGTGATCGTGGCGAAGTCGCTGGTCACGCAGTTGAATTGCAAGCTGAAGATGATGGCTGTTCTGCTGAAGGTGGTCAAACCGCCGGTCAAAAGATCGCCTCTGACCCAACCATTGCTGGTGTAATCGGGACAAGCTGTTCTGGTGCTGGCGTGCCAATGTCACAAATTGTTTGTGCAGAAGGCATCGCAATGATCTCACCTTCAAACACCGCTCCAGTGTTGACCGGTGCAGATAGCCGCCAAGCTTGTTACTTCCGGACCGCTCACAATGACAAAATTCAAGGTGCTGCAATGGCAGACTTTGTCTTTAACACATTGGGTCTAACCAAAGCTGCTGCAATCCACGATGGCGACCCTTACACCGAAGGTCTCGCTAGCGTATTCCGCGACAGCTTTACCGCTCTTGGTGGTGAAATCGTCGCCTTTGAAGCAGAAGCTTCAGACGCAACCAACGTTGAACCACTGCTAACCTCAGTTGCTGCTGCGGGTCCTGAATTGATCTACGCGCCAGTGTTTATTCCACTCGGCTCATTGATCGTAAAGACCGCCCAAGAAATTGACGGCCTAGAAGGCGTAGTCCTTGCTGCTGCTGACGGCGTACAATCTCCAGACTTCATTGAAGCTAGTGGCGACGCTGCAGAAGGCATGTACTTGTCAGGTCCAAACCTAGCGTTTGGCAACAGCATCTATGACAACTTCTTGGCAACATACCAAGAAAACTACGGTACAGAACCAACCGCACCATTCCACGCACACGCTTACGATGCAACCAACATGCTGTTGAACGCAATCGAAGCAGTGGCAATGACCGATGCAGACGGCAACACCATGATTGGTCGCCAAGCATTGATCGACGCACTGAGCGCAACCTCAGGCATGGACGGGATTACCGGTACCATCACTTGTGATGAATTTGGTGACTGTGCAGACGCAGACATTGCAATCAGCCAAGTTGTTGACGGTGCATTTGCGCCAGCTGGCGGCATGATGGAAGAAGCAATGGACAGCGACGGCGCAGTTGAACTCCGCTTTGCATACTACGGCGACGGTGGTGAACCAGATGCCATGCAAGCGTTGATTGACGGCTTTGAAGCTGCTAATGAAGGCATTACCGTTGAATTAGACGTTGTTCCTTACGAAACAATCGACACGCAACTGCCAGTACAAGTTGATACCGGTGAAGGTCCAGATATGGCCCGTATCACCAACTTCG
>JAHDDJ010000501.1 GCA_020629385.1 Erythrobacter sp. | reverse complement strand
GCTCCGTCGATATCATGATAATGTTTGCGGGCTGCCGGGTCCGAAATCATGGGTCGCCTTTTCCAACGTGACTAAGAAGTGCGTTCCCCCCGCGTCTCCCAAGCACATAAAATCTGCGCGACAAATCGCCGCTTTCTTGGCGTCCTTCCTAAAGACAATCGGCTGCGAAATAGTTAATGGCGCTTTCATGGAATGCTTGCGCTGATGCGGCTTGCCCCGCAGAATGGATGGATGAAGAATACTCTCTGCATTTCCGCCGCCGTTTTACTCGCTTGCACAAGCGCGGCAGGTCTTTCTGCGCAGGAAAAAGTGAACCTCTACATTCCGTTCAATCCGATGACCGCGGCGGAACGGCAGATCGACCGAATAGAAAGACTGGACGATGCCGGACCGGAATTGAATGCAGTCATTGTCTATGCCGAAGACGCGCCAGAGCAGGCGTCGGAGGCGCGATATGGAGGGCCGCTATTCGGCCGGACCGTGCTGGTGAAGGACAATATCGAAACCCGCGAATGGCCGACCACAGCAGGCAGCCTAGCTCTGAAAAACAACAAGACCGGGCGCGATGCTCCGCTCATCACAAATCTTCGCGAAGCTGGCGGCGTTGTGATGGGCAAAGCCAACCTGTCCGAATGGGCCAATATCCGTGATAACAACTCGACCAGCGGATGGAGCGCAATCGGCGGCCTGACGCGTAATCCACACGCCATTGACCGCAATTCCTGCGGCTCGTCATCAGGCAGCGGAGCGGCGGTGGCCGCAGGGTTTGCCTGGGCCGCTATCGGAACCGAAACCAATGGTTCGATCACGTGCCCTGCCAGTATCAACGGCATTGTCGGCTTCAAGCCCAGTGTGGGACTGGTCAGCCGCACCCACGTCATCCCGATCAGCAGTACGCAGGATACTGCCGGTCCGATGACGCAAACGGTGGCGGATGCCGCGCGCCTGCTCAGCGCCATTGCGGGCGAAGACCCGGCCGATCCGGTAACGTTGACTGTTTCCAACCGGCTGGAAGACTACACCTCCGGCCTGTCATCCTATTCGCTCGAAGGCGTGCGGATCGGCGTCATGCGCAACCAGATCGGCAACCGCGACGACGTGCAGGCCGTTTTCAAGACGGCGCTCGCCGATCTGGAACGCGCAGGCGCTGTGTTGGTCGATATCGCATTCGAACCCGATAGCCAGATGTACAGCGATAGCTTCACCGTGCTGTTGTTCGAACTGCGCGAGGAGATGGGCAAGTATCTGCAGTCTATTCCTGCAATGAAGGGTGATCAGAAAACGCCCCGTAGCCTTGCCGATCTGATCGATTTCAACAAAGCCAATGCCGACACCGAGATGCG
>JAHDDJ010000500.1 GCA_020629385.1 Erythrobacter sp. | reverse complement strand
CCGATTTCATCGCCTGCCGATCCGGCGGGGCATAGCCGAAGCCGAACCGTTCGATGGTATGCTGGTCGAACCCGCGCAATTTCAGATATTCGCGCGCTCCTGCGCCGCCATTGCCTTGCAGATTGCGCACGAAATAGTCTTGGGCTGACTGCATGACATCATGCAAACCGGCGCGTTGCTCCGCGCGCTGGGCTGCGCGGGGATCAGGGGCTGGAACCTCCATTCCGGCCTCTGCCGCCAGTTCCTTCACCGCATCCATAAACTGCATGCCGCGTTGGTCGGTCATCCAGCGGATCACATCGCCATGCGCGCCGCAGCCGAAGCAATGATAAAAGCCTTTTTGGTCACTTACTGTGAAGCTGGGCGATTTCTCGTCATGGAACGGGCAGCAGGCTTTCCATTCATGCCCGGCTTTCTGCAGCTTGGTCGTGCGCATGATAACGCTCGAAAGCGTTACCCGCGCACGGAGTTCGTCAAGCCATTGGGGAGAAAGCGCCATGCGCCCTCCGATATTAGGAAAGTGCCGCTTTCACCAGCCCGCTGGCCTTGCTCATGTCGAGTTCTGCCCCGTGGCGTGATTTCAGCTCGCCCATCACGCGGCCCATGTCCTTCATGCCGTCAGCGCCCAATTCTGCTTTGATCGCTTCAATGGCGGCCTTGGTATCTTCCTCGCTCATCTGCTGCGGGAGATATTCCTCGATCACGGCGAGTTCGGCCTTTTCCTTTTCGGCCAGCTCCGTCCTACCGCCTTCTTCATACATGGTAATCGATTCGCGGCGTTGCTTGCCCATTTTCTGGAGCACATCGATTACCATCGCATCATCATCCACATCTTTGGAGGATGTGCGCATTTCGATATCGCGGTCCTTGATCTTGGCGCCGATCAGGCGGAGAGCGGCGGTGCGTTCCTTGTCGCCTGCTTTCATGGCGGTGATAGTGGCAGCCTTGATGTCGTCGCGAAGCATGAAAAGTCGTCCTGTCGGTAAAATCTATGGTGTTAAAGCCCGTAATTGGGGATGCATTGGTATTAACGCAACTTTCGTGCCTTGGACAGCTTGACGCAACGCCAGCAGCGCTATAGCCGCCGTGTCTTAGCAACATTGCCGGAAACCCTGACTCGGAGCGTCACCTATGGCCCACGCCGCCACAACTCCTGCGCAACCCAAAGGTGCGACAGGAGTCCTCGTTCTGGCGGATGGAACCGTGGTCTGGGGCAAAGGCTTTGGCGCCACCGGCGATGCGGTGGGGGAAGTGTGCTTCAACACATCCATGACCGGTTATCAGGAAGTGATGACCGATCCTTCCTACGCCGCGCAGATCGTCACCTTCACCTTCCCGCATATCGGCAATGT
>JAHDDJ010000499.1 GCA_020629385.1 Erythrobacter sp. | reverse complement strand
TCGCCTCTATGCGCCAAGGCATCCACTAAACGCCCTTGTAACGCTTGATTCTTCTAATAAACTTGAGATCAACTATTCCACATACAACGGCAAGTCGTATGCAGTTTAGTCATTTTTTCAATTATCTTGGCGCCCATGCGCGGTGAACAATACGCTCCGTTCGAACTCGATGAAACTTCGAACAAAACAATATTCCGCCATGAGCATGCCAGACGATTTCTTTACATTAAGGCCCGTCCTAAGAGTGAGTGTCTAACAAGCTAGACTTTCTCTGGGGCGGAAGGACCCTCCATATACGATGTCAAATATCCAATCGGCAAACTTGCCGAAAGAAACCTTTGTGTTGAGACCAGATCTTGGTGGAGCTTAGCGGAGTCGAACCGCTGACCCTCTGCTTGCAAAGCAGATGCTCTACCAGCTGAGCTAAAGCCCCTCAAGACCGGTAATCGAGTACATACTGCCGCTCGAGAGCCTAAACAGCAAGCCCGCAGCCATTTCATTAGAAATGGTAGGCCGAAGAAGACTTGAACTTCCGACCTCACCCTTATCAGGGGTGCGCTCTAACCAGCTGAGCTACCGGCCTCCAGGAACGGCGTCGCGCCGCGATAGATGATCTCAACAGTTACGCCATATTGCGTAAGTCATTGAAATCAAAGGAAAGAGAAACGAAGACGGCGACCATACCGTTAGGATTTTGTCAGTCACCTGAAACAGGGCTGACGATGTTCATCGAAAGATCGAAAAGCTCGAAAGCTCCTCAATCATCCTTAGAAAGGAGGTGATCCAGCCGCAGGTTCCCCTACGGCTACCTTGTTACGACTTCACCCCAGTCGCTGATCCTACCGTGGTCGCCTGCCTCCTTGCGGTTAGCGCAGCGCCTTCGGGTAGAACCAACTCCCATGGTGTGACGGGCGGTGTGTACAAGGCCCGGGAACGTATTCACCGCGGCATGCTGATCCGCGATTACTAGCGATTCCACCTTCATGTCTTCGAGTTGCAGAAGACAATCCGAACTGAGACGCCTTTTAGGGATTAACCCTCTGTCAGCGCCATTGTAGCACGTGTGTAGCCCTACCCGTAAGGGCCATGAGGACTTGACGTCATCCCCACCTTCCTCCGGCTTAGCACCGGCAGTTCCGTTAGAGTGCCCAACTAAATGCTGGCAACTAACAGTGAGGGTTGCGCTCGTTGCTGGACTTAACCAAACATCTCACGACACGAGCTGACGACAGCCATGCAGCACCTGTCACCAATCCAGCCGAACTGAAGTAATCCATCTCTGGAAAACGCGATTGGGATGTCAAGGGTAGGTAAGGTTCTGCGCGTTGCTTCGAATTAAACCACATGCTCCA
>JAHDDJ010000498.1 GCA_020629385.1 Erythrobacter sp. | reverse complement strand
GCGCTGTTCGCTCCCGATGGCGAAATCAAAACGCGCTGGCGCATCGCAACCGATCCTCGCCGGACCGGAGATGAATATGCTGTATGGCTGCTCCAGTTGATGAAAATAGAGGGCTATTCGCGCGACGATGTAACCGAGATTATCTTTGCGTCGGTTGTCCCGCGTGCCGATCATAATCTGACCGTTCTGGCGCAGAAATATTTTGGCAAGACGCCGCTTGTTGCCGGCAAGGGCGATGCCCCGTGGGGCTTCGAGATTGATGTTGACCATCCTAACTCGCTTGGTGCGGATCGTGCGCTGAACTGCGTTGCCGCGCATGAGAAATATGAAGGCGATCTTATTGTGGTCGACTTCGGTACCGCAACCAAGTTCGAGGCACTCGACTTCAACGGCACCTATAAAGGCGGCATTATTGCGCCAGGGATAAACCTCTCTCTGGACGCGCTGGTCGGCAAGACCGCCAAGCTGCCGCGCATCGCGATCCGCGCTCCGGAAACGAAGAGCGTCATCGGGCGTAATACAGAGGACCAGATGCTGATTGGCGTGTTCTGGGGCTATGTCGCGATGATGGAAGGTTTGATTGAGAAAATGCGCGCAGAAATCGGACGTCCTGCGAAAGTGGTTGCAACAGGCGGTCTCGCCATTTTGTTCGACAACAACACGCAGATTTTTGATGTCGTGGATAATGATCTGACCATTCAAGGCCTCGCAATTCTGGCGCGTCGTGCTGCCGAGAAAGCTGCCTAGTGAAAAAGAATTTCAAGCCTGAAAACGAACTGCTCTTCCTGGCCCTTGGCGGCTCGGGAGAGATTGGCATGAACGTCAACCTGTACGGGTGTGACGGAAAATGGCTGATGGTCGATCTGGGCATGACCTTTTCGGGCAATGAATATCCCGGTGTCGATCTGGTTTTTGCAGACCTGGAATTCATCGAGGAACGGACAGACGATCTGCTCGGGATTGTTCTGACCCATGCACATGAGGATCACATCGGTGCGGTGCCATACTTTGCCGCCGACCTCGGCGTTCCGCTTTATGCGACGCCGTTCACAGCAGAACTGGTGCGGCGAAAGTTGCAAGAAGCCGGCCTTTCTGACGAGGTGGTCCTGCATGTTATCGAAGGCACTGACAGTTTCGATATTGGCCCGTTTGCAATCAATTATGTGCCGCTCGCTCATTCGATTGCAGAGGGCAATGCGCTGGTCATCGACACACCTTATGGGCGTGTGTTCCACACGGGCGACTGGAAGCTTGATGAAGATCCGATCATCGGTGAGCCGACCACCGAAGAGGAACTCGTCGCCATTGGAGACGAGGGTGTCCTCGCGCTGGTGTGCGATTCCACCAATGTGTTCAA
>JAHDDJ010000497.1 GCA_020629385.1 Erythrobacter sp. | reverse complement strand
AGTCCCCTCGCTACTCGACATGCAAAGCGATATTGGCAGCGGGATGGATGGCTATATCTCCACACCCGGTGGGCGCTTCTGGCGCATTGATGCAACCAACCAGATTGCCGATCTGGTTTGCGGTGCAGGCTGCCTCGATGTTGATCCCAACTATATCGCCTGCGAAGCGTTTTCACCGAAACAGCGCTATAGCTTTGCCGAGCTAGAAGCCCGGGCGCGGCTCGACACGGGACAATGCTGATGCGATTGGATGATTGCCATAATATCGACGATTTTCGCAAACTCGCGAAGGCTCGCCTGCCTTGGCCGGTGTTCGACTATATTGACGGTGCAGCCGATGACGAGCTGACCAAGGCGCGCAATACCGCTGCTTTTGACGATGTCGATCTGGTTCCCGATGTTCTCGCCGGTGTCGCAGACATTGATACCAGCTGTACAATCATGGGCCGCGAAAGCGCGCTGCCATTGCTGCTCTCCCCGACCGCTGTCCAGCGCGCCTTCCACTGGCAAGGCGAAACAGCCGTTGCCAAGGCTGCCGAGAAGTTCGGCCTATGGTTCGGCATTTCCAGTCTCGCGACGCGAAGTATCGAGGAGATTGCCGAGCTCACCTCCGGTCCCAAACTGTTCCAACTCTATGTTCACAAGGACAAAGGCCTCAACGCTTCGATGATCGAGCGCTGCCAGAGTGCCGGTTTCGATGCTCTGGCACTTACCGTCGACACCATCGTATCAGGCAAACGCGAACGGTGCCTGCGCAGCGGTTTCACCACCCCGCCCCGTTTCTCGCCATCCGCAGTTTGGAGCTATGCCACACGCCCGCGCTGGACTTTGGACTATCTGCTGCGCGAAAAATTCCGGCTGCCCAATCTCGACACCCATGTCAGCGAGGGCAGCAAGCAGGCTGTCAGCATAGCCGACTATTTCAACACGATGCTCGATACGTCGATGGACTGGGACACGGCTGCGAAGATCAGGCAAGACTGGGGCGGCACATTCTGCCTCAAGGGTGTGATGAGCGCCGGAGATGCCCGCAAGGCGGTGGACATTGGCGCCGATGCCATCATGATTTCGAACCATGGCGGGCGGCAGCTTGATGGTAGCCGCGCCCCGTTTGACCAGCTTTGCGAAATTGTCGATGCGGTAGGCGGAGAGATCGAGATTATCTGCGACGGCGGTGTACGAAGAGGAACGCATGCGCTGAAGGCTTTGTGCACCGGCGCAACTGCCGCGTCGGGAGGACGGCTCTACCTCTACGCCCTCGCCGCAGCCGGACAACCCGGTGTAGAGCGCGCTATCGGGATTCTTAAAGACGAGATCGAGCGTGGCATGCGGTTGATGGGCGTGACATCCGTCGACCAGC
>JAHDDJ010000496.1 GCA_020629385.1 Erythrobacter sp. | reverse complement strand
GCATCGCCGGGGCTGCGCGCGGAAATAACCGGCATTGGCGCATCACCGTTGCGGCCATAAATCGCCTGATAGAGATCGCTTTGCTCGGTCTTGGTCGGCAAGCCAGTGGACGGGCCACCGCGCTGGCTGTTGACGATCACCAGCGGAAGCTCGGTCATGATCGCAAGGCCCATCGCCTCTGTCTTGAGCGCAATACCGGGGCCGGAGGAGCTGGTGACGCCCAACTGCCCGGCATAGCTCGCACCGATGGAAGCACAGATTGCAGCAATTTCGTCTTCGGCCTGGAAGGTGGTGACACCGAATTCCTTGAGCCGCGCCAGATGATGCAGGATCGCCGAAGCTGGCGTGATCGGATAGCCGCCGAAGAACATCGGCAGCTCGGCCAGTTGCGCACCCGCCACCAGACCCAGCGAAATCGCTTCTGCGCCTGTGATCGTCCGGTAAAGGCCGGGCTCGCTTTCAACAGGCGGCAGCGCCATCTGTTTCATCGGCCCCGAAAGTTCTGCCGTTTCGCCATAGGCATGACCGGCATTCAGCGCGGCGATATTGGCATCGGCGATTTCGGGCTTGGATTTGAATTTCGACTTCAGCCAATCCTCGATCGGCCCGCGATCGCGGTCGAACATCCACAGAGCAAGGCCCAGCGTCCACATATTCTTGGACCGCAGCGCATCCTTGTTGCCCAGCCCGAACGGCTTCACCGCCTCGATTGTCAGCGCAGAAATATCAAATGCCAGCACATCATATTTGGCGAGACTGTCATCTTCGAGCGGCGAAACATCATATTTCGCCTTGTCGAGATTGCGCTTGGTAAACTCGCCGGTGTCGATGATGATCAGCCCGCCGGGTTTAAGCGCAGCGAGGTTCACCTTCAGCGCCGCCGGGTTCATAGCCACCAGAACATCGGGCGCATCGCCTGCGGTGTTGATCTCGCGGCTGCCGAAATTGATCTGGAAAGCCGACACACCGAACAACGTGCCTTGCGGCGCACGGATTTCCGCCGGGAAGTCCGGGAAAGTCGCCAGATCGTTACCCGCAAGCGCGGTGGACAATGTGAACTGGCCGCCGGTCAGCTGCATCCCGTCACCGGAATCTCCGGCAAAACGGACAACAACTGCTTCGGGTGCTTCGGTGAGAGTCTCTTTGGCCGAGGTCGCCATCAAAATTCCTTTTCGTGCGCGATCATTCGCGCTCGGTTTATCATGACACGCCACCTATGCGCCGCGTCCTTCTGCCGCAATGAAGTTTTTCTCCTAGAATGGCAAAAAGTCGAGTGGAAAAGCACTGTAACCGCGCTAGACCCGCAGACAACACAAGTTTTGGAGAGAAACTGATGTCGGAAACACCACTTTTTGTGCGCGA
>JAHDDJ010000495.1 GCA_020629385.1 Erythrobacter sp. | reverse complement strand
GATCAATCGAGCAAGGCGGTGCTGGTGCCGGGTAACCGGTTTGAGTTTCTGGAGGCTACCGCCGCCATGGATGCGGTTGCAGCAGGGCAGCGCGATGGCGAACAGTTCCGGGAGGGCGGTCTCGACGTACTTGCCCAGCATGTGATGGCCTGCGCCTGCGCGGGGCCGTTTCACGAGGATGCTCTGCTGGCGGAGGTGCGTTCCTCGCTATCCTATGCCTGGGTCGATGCGGAGATATGGCAGCGGATACTGAATTTCGTGGCGACGGGCGGATATGCCTTGCGCGCTTATGACCGCTTCAAGCGCATTGTCCGCTTGAAAGACGGCACTTGGCGGCTGACTCATCCCGATCACGCGGCGCGCCACCGGCTCAATGCGGGCATTATCATGGATGGCGAGATGCTGACCGTGCGGTTCAAGAATGGCCGCTCGCTGGGGCGCGTGGAAGAGACTTTCGCGGCAGCATTGTCACCGGGGGATACGTTCGCCTTTGCCGGGACCAGTCTCGAGGTAGAGGGGGTCAAGGACATGGATGTGATCGTGCGTGCCTCTTCCAAAGCCGCAATGATCCCCTCCTATGGCGGCGCCCGTATGCCGCTCACCACCCATTTGGCGGATCGGGTGCGCGCGATGCTTGATGACCGGGCCGGTTGGGGGCGTTTTCCGGATGATGTGCGCGAATGGCTGGAGATGCAGGATTATCGCTCGCGCATGCCTGCACCGGGTCAGCTTCTGGTCGAAAGCTTCCCGCATTCAAAGCGTCATTACACAGTGTATTATACATTCGAAGGCTGGAATGCGAACCAGTCGCTGGGAATGCTGATTACACGGCGGATGGAGGATCGAGGTCTGCAACCGGGTGGTTTCGTCGCCAATGACTATTCGCTGGCTGTCTGGGGCCTGAAGCCGGTAACCGATCCGGCGCCGTTGCTATCGCCTGACATTCTGACCGAAGAGTTTGTCGACTGGGTGCAGGATTCGCATCTGCTGCGGCGCGCATTCCGAGAGGTCGCGGTGATATCCGGCCTGATCGAGCGGCAACAGCCGGGCAAGCGCAAGACGGGCAAACAGGTCACCTTCTCGACCGATCTGATCTATGATGTGCTCCGCAAACATGAACCCGATCATGTGCTGCTGGAGGCAGCATGGGCTGATGCGCGGGCGCGGATGACCGATGTCGGGCGGCTGGCTGATCTGCTGGAAAGTTCGGCAGAGCGGCTTGTGCATGTAGAGCTGGAGAAAGTCAGCCCGCTGGCAGTGCCGGTCATGGTCATGATCGGCCGCGAAAGCGTCCCCCAAGGCGCGATCGATGACGAATTGCTACTGGAGGCCGAAAGCCTGGCGGGCGTCGCCATGGATGCGG
>JAHDDJ010000494.1 GCA_020629385.1 Erythrobacter sp. | reverse complement strand
CCCCCGATTTCCAGCCCGCGCCGCTGGCCGACCGTGTAGTGGATCACGCCCTTATGCTGGCCCAGCTCCTCGCCGGTTTGCGCGTGAACGATGGCACCCGGCTCCCCGCCTTCTGGACGGACCTTGCGCACAATCTTGGCGTAATCGCCATCGGGTACGAAGCAGATATCCTGACTGTCGGGCTTGGCGGCATTGCGCAGACCCGCCGCTTCGGCCAGTTCGCGCACCTGCGTTTTGGGCAGGCCCCCCAGCGGATAGCGGATGTAATCGAGCTGCTCTTCGGTTGTCGCATAAAGGAAGTAAGACTGGTCGCGCGCCGGATCTACTGCGCGATGCAGCTCCGGCCCGGCAGGACCGATCACACGGCGCACATAATGGCCGGTCGCCAGACAATCCGCGCCCAGCTCCTTCGCCATGCGTAGCAGATCGGTGAATTTCGGTCCCATATTGCAGCGGATGCAGGGGACAGGTGTGCGCCCGGACAGGTAGTCATCGGCAAATTGCTCGACCACTTCCTCGCGAAAAGCGCTTTCGTGGTCGAACACATAGTGAGCAATGCCGAGGCGATCAGACACAGCGCGTGCATCGCTGATATCGTCGCCCGCACAGCAGGCACCTTTGCGTCCGGTTGCAGCACCATAATCATAGAGCTGAAGCGTGATGCCGATAACTTCCGCGCCGGTTGCAGCGGCGAGCGCCGCCACGACCGACGAATCCACACCGCCCGACATTGCTACCACGATCCGGCATTCCTTTGCAGCTCGCGGCAGATCGAACAGCTTTGCTGCGTCTTCCGGCGAATCGAGCACGGTGTTGGTCGGTATATTGGTTGGCGTTTCGGTCGACATGGCAGCGCCCATACACGGGGGAGCGTTGCTTCGCCAGTTCCGGTTTACCCGATCTTTGCCAATCCTAACCAGCAGTAAAGGCGCTCTTTACCTGATCTTGACGTGGCGTCCCTATTGGCAGTGTCATGTTTGAAAGAAACTTCAGCGATTCCGGCTTTGAACAGCCTGCGAAGACAGGGGCATTGCGTCCCTTGGTGTGGTCCGAAGTGTCTGCGCGTCTGGCTGCAGCGCATGAATTGCGCAGCGCAACCCGCAAGCACCGGAAAGTGGCAGCGGGCAATTTTGCACGTTTCACATCTAAGCCTGCGGGAAGTCTTAACGAAAACATGGCCGCCGTTAACCCTGATGCTTTAGCCGATGGCAAATGCAGCGGGGCCAATGTGCCTGACACAGCGATTGAAACGCAATCAGGCGACAGAGAGTCATAATGATCGAAAACCAGAAAATCCGCCCTGCAGAGGTAATCGGCCCCTTAGGTGAGCCGCTGACTATCGCCGATTTGCCGCCGCCAGAGAC
>JAHDDJ010000493.1 GCA_020629385.1 Erythrobacter sp. | reverse complement strand
CTTTCCAGCCGTCCACCCCGCCAAAGCTCAACAAAATCGACTGGTTCTGTCATGTTTTAACCCCGATGCGCGACATCTCGCGCAAATATCAACACCCAAAAGGCTTTCCCATTTGGGCAAAAACTTGCTAGTGCTATGGCTATCGAGTTGAAACCGCTCATTCTAGCCGAAAAGGTACCCGTCAGAGGTGCTGCGCTAAATAGAGCATCCAGAGGCAAGGACAGCTTGGAGGCTGTAACTATGATTTCAAAGATTTCGCACGCGTTGGGCGCGGTTGCTTTGCTGGCGTTTGCCGCCCCTGCCGCCGCTCAGGAAACAAGTTCCAACCGCGTTGCTGCTAATACCGATTGGTCCGTCTTCGTCGAAGACAACCCCACCGAATGCTGGGCCGTCTCCGCGCCCAAGGAAACAGTGAACTCCCGCGATGGGCAGGTCGTGTCCGTGCGTCGCGGTGAAATCCTGTTGTTCGTGTTCTACCGTCCCAATGCGGGCGTGAACGGGCAAGTGACGTTCACGGGTGGCTATCCGTTCGCCTCCGGCTCTACAGCTGAGCTGGATATCGGTGGCACGACGTTCGAACTTTTCACCGAAGGCGAATGGGCCTGGCCCGCAACGCCCGAAGATGACGCACGGATTGTTGCCGCGATGAAGCGCGGCGCACAGGCGCAAATCACGGCACGGTCGGGCCGTGGCACTGTGACCCGTGACACCTTCTCGTTGCTCGGCTTCACCGCTGGCGTCGAAGAGGCCGCCAACCGCTGCAGCTAACAGGCGGTATGCAGAATTTGCGGGGCCGGTTTCCTTGGGATTCCGGCCTTCGTCGTTATATAGACCCCCGAAACCCCTATCGGAGCCGATTCCCATGGAGCCATCAGCGCCCATTACGCAAGACGTCATGACGATGAAGCGGGTCCTGCCCGAGGGCGGGCCTACGAACATCGTCGGCCTGACCCGCCCGCAACTGCGGGAGGCGTTGATTGGCGTGGGCGTCAAGGAAAAGCAGGCCAAGATGCGGGTGAACCAGATCTGGCAGTGGGTCTATCACTGGGGCGTGCGTGACTTTGCCGTCATGACGAACCTCGCCAAAGACTTCCGCGCGACACTGGCCGAACACTTCGTGATTGAGCTGCCCGAGGTTGTCAGCAAACACGTCAGCGCCGATGGCACCCGCAAGTATCTGGTGCGGATCGCAGGCGGCCATGAGGTCGAGGTCGTCTACATCCCCGAAACCGATCGCGGCACGCTGTGCATTTCGTCTCAGGTCGGCTGCACGCTGACCTGTTCGTTCTGCCACACGGGTACGCAGAAACTCGTCCGCAACCTGACCGCTGGTGAAATCGTGGGGCAGGTCATGCTGGCCCGCGA
>JAHDDJ010000492.1 GCA_020629385.1 Erythrobacter sp. | reverse complement strand
AGTTCTGGGAGGTCATCTCCGACGAACACGGAATCAACCCATCTGGGGACTACCAAGGAGACTCCGACCTCCAACTGGAGCGAGTCAATGTCTACTACAATGAGGCCACCGGAGGACGTTACGTTCCCCGAGCCGTCCTGGCTGATCTGGAGCCCGGAGTCCTCGACTCCGTCCGATCCGGACCTTTCGGCAAACTGTTCAAGCCGGACAACCTGATTTTCGGCCAATCTGGAGCTGGAAACAACTGGGCTAAGGGCCATTACACTGAAGGCGCTGAGCTGATTGATGGAATTCTGGACGTGACCCGGAAGGAAGCTGAGGGATGCGACTGCCTCCAAGGATTCCAAGTCTGCCACTCTCTGGGTGGAGGAACTGGATCCGGAATGGGAACTCTGCTGATCTCGAAAATCCGAGAAGAGTACCCCGACCGAATCATGGAAACTTTCTCCGTGTTCCCCTCTCCCAAAGTCTCTGACACTGTCGTCGAGCCTTACAACGCGACTCTGTCGGTCCACCAACTGGTCGAGAACACCGATGAAGTCCAAGTCATCGACAATGAAGCCTTGTACGACATTTGCTTCAAGACTCTCAAGCTGGGCACCCCCACTTATGGAGATCTGAACCATCTCGTGTCTGCCGCCATGTCGGGAGTCACCTGCTGCCTGCGTTTCCCCGGACAGCTGAACTCGGACTTGAGGAAATTGGCCACTAACTTGGTGCCATTCCCCCGTCTCCACTTCTTCATGATTGGATTCGCTCCTCTGACTTCTCGAAGCTCTCAACAGTACAAGTCGCTGACTGTGCCCGAGCTCACCCAGCAAATGTTCGATGCTAAGAACATGATGTGCGCTTCGGACCCCCGACACGGCCGATATCTGACCGCTTCTTGCATGTTCCGAGGACGAATGTCGACCAAAGAAGTCGATGAGCAGATGCTTTCTGTGCAGAACAAGAACTCGTCTTACTTCGTTGAATGGATCCCCAACAACATCAAATCGTCGATTTGTGATATCCCCCCCAAGGGACTCAAGATGTCGACCACCTTCATTGGGAACTCGACCGCCATCCAAGAAATGTTCAAGCGTGTGAGCGAGCAGTTCACTGCTATGTTCAGGCGAAAGGCTTTCCTCCATTGGTACACTGGAGAAGGCATGGACGAAATGGAATTCACTGAAGCCGAGTCCAACATGAACGACCTCGTTTCCGAGTATCAACAATACCAAGATGCCACCATCGACGACGAAAACGAGATGGAGGAGGAAGAGGAAGAGGACGAATACTAAAACTTATATCGTCAATAGTCTTCATTTGTTCGTTCGGGGTTTGGGGTTTGGGGTTTGGGGTTTGGGGTTTGGGGTTTGGGGTTT
>JAHDDJ010000080.1 GCA_020629385.1 Erythrobacter sp. | reverse complement strand
GTGACACCGGTCCGCAAATCCTTGACCATCTGGTACGGCTGCAAAACGTAAGACCGGATTTGGTGGCCCCAGCCAATTTCGGTCTTGGCTTCATACTCGCTGCCAGCGGCCGCTTCCCGCTCGGCCATCTCTCGCTCGAAAAGCCGCGCTTTTAGCATATTCATCGCTGTTGCGCGGTTTTTGTGCTGGCTTCGGTCGTTCTGGCTCGCGACGACAATTCCGGTTGGCTGGTGGGTAATCCGGACTGCGGAATCCGTCGTGTTAACGTGCTGACCGCCCGCGCCCGATGCGCGGTATGTGTCGATCTTCAGGTCGCTTTCATTGATGTCGATCTCGAAATCATCGTCGATTACCGGATAAACCCAAACAGAGCTAAACGACGTGTGCCTGCGCGCCGAGCTGTCATACGGGCTGATGCGGACAAGGCGGTGGACGCCGCTTTCCGTCTTGGCATAGCCGAACGCGTTTTCGCCTTTCACCAGCAAAGTCGCGGATTTGATACCCGCCTGCTCGCCTGCATGATAATCGACCAGTTCGACCTTGTAGCCACGCCGCTCTGCCCAGCGCGTATACATGCGCTGCAGCATTTCGGCCCAGTCCTGGCTTTCAGTGCCACCTGCACCTGCGTGAATTTCGATATAGGTATCGTTGGCGTCCGCCTCGCCCGCCAGCAAGGCCTGAACCTTGTCGGCATCGGCACGGTCAGCCAGCTTTTCGAGGCTGTTGAGGCCGTCGATTACGATATCGTCGTCACCTTCGGCCTCGCCCATTTCGATAAACTCGATCGCGTCTCCCATCTCGGAAGATATTTCCTTGACCGTGTTGACCGAAGTTTCGAGCTGTTTCTGCTCGCGGCTGATCGCTTGCGCCTCTTTCGGATCATTCCACAAATCAGGATCCTGAACACGGGCGTTTAGCTCGTCCAGACGGCGCAAAGCACGCTCCCAATCGAGCGATTGGCGCACCAGCTGCAAGGCAGCTTCTATCCGGTCAATATGGGCCTGCCCTTCGGCACGCATGGCATTTCTCCGCAAATCGCGATCCGCTTAGCGGACATGATGGTGATGTAAAGTCCTGCGCCCTCAGGACTTGCTCTGGCAACGCCTAGTACAGACCGCCTTGTTCCTCGACGAAATCCTCTGTCACTTCTTCGGATTCATTATCGTTGGAAACACTGCTTGAGGCTGAGCTGCCGCGACGGATAAGAGCGAGAATTTCCTGACGCTTGCTTTCGATTTCGTCGCGGCGGGTCTTGCGCGGAGGCTCTGTGTCAGGCTTGAATGCCTCCCAGATTACGGCTGCCTTGGGATCACTGGACGGCCAAGCATCGAACACCCGCTTGCCCGAGGCACGATCCACCCGGACCATCCTAACACCGGATGGCGCGATGAACGGGTCCCCGCTCAAACGGTCTTCCGATTCCTTGAAGAACTGGCGGATAATCGGGGCTGCGATTGTACCGCCTTGAGCATAACCACCAAGGTTCTTGGGATTGTCATAACCTATATAGGCGCCCGCGATGATATCAGGTGTGCCGCCAACGAACCAAACATCCTTAGGGCCGGTTGTGGTGCCGGTTTTACCGAACATCGGAACGCCAATATCACGCAATACTGTCGCGGTGCCGCGCTGCACCACACCTTCGAGCATGTGCACGATCTGGAATGCTGTGCGCGCATCCATTGCCTGTTCACCCGACATGCCAAGGCGCGGCATTGGCGAACCATCCCACTGCGGCATGTTGCAGCCTGTGCAGGCACGTTTGTCTGCGCGGTAGATAACCTTGCCGCTGCGATCCTGCACATAGTCGATCAGTGTTGGTTCGTTCAAACGGCCATGATTGGCCAGAGCCGAATAGGCATTGACCATCTTCATGATTGTCGTTTCTTCGGAACCAAGCGCAGTGGCGGCATAAGGGTCGGCCTCGCCGATGCCCATCTTCTCGATCGTGTCGACGACATTCTCCATCCCGGCCTGCATGCCGATCTGGACAGTCATAATATTCTGAGATTGCTCCAGGCCGTACCGCATCGGAAACTCGCCTGCACGGCCACCACGAATACACTTCTCGCCAAGGCGGCTGCCTTGGTAATAGCAATAGCGCGAGTTATCGATCTGGGTCGATGGCGTCATGCCATTGTCGAGACCGGTGGCATAGACAAACGGCTTGATCGTCGAGCCGGGTTGGCGTTCCGCCTGTGTAGCGCGGTTGAATGACCCCAGGCGGCTGTCAAAACCGCCCTGCATAGCCAGCACGCGGCCTGTTTGCGGGTCTTGCGCCAAAAAGCCGCCCGAGACCCCCGGCAAAGTCTTTACCGAATAGCCATTGCCGGATTTGCCCACTGCGATGACATCGCCAGGCTTCAAGGAATTGGGCATTCCGGAAAGCGGGAATTCTTCGCCATTGGCAAAGCCGATTTTCGCGCTGCTTCCGCTACGCTGGGTGACAACACCGACGCGCCAGCCTTCGTAATTGATGCCCAGGAACGAACTTGCCAGCTGACTTGCCCAGCTACCTTCTTCCATATCGATCGTTGCAATCGGCCCGTTCCAGCCTTTACGGCCATGATAACGGACCATGCCGCGTCGCAAGGCATTGCGGGCCGCGTCCTGCAAGTCCGGATCGAGCGATGTGCGCACCCACAGACCGCCAGCATAGACACTGTTCTTGCTGTCATCCGCTGTTTCGCCAAACTTTTCGATCAGGGTCCGGCGTACTTCCTCAAGGAAATAGCCTGCATCTACCGAGCGTCCCGAGGAAGACTGGGTCTTCAACCCCAGCGGCATCGCCTTTGCCGCATCAGCCTCGGTCTGGGTGATAAATTCGTTTTCCACCATCTGGTTGATGACGAAATTGCGGCGTTGCATCGCCCGATCAGCATTCTGCGAGCGACCATAGACCTCGGGCGCTTTGGGCAAAATCGCGAGGAATGCCATTTCATGCAGTTCCAGATCGCCCACATCCTTGTCAAAATAGGCACGAGCAGCTGCCTGAACGCCAAAGCTGCGGCGACCTAGCGGAATCTCGTTGAGATAGAGCTCAAGGATTTGCTGTTTGGTCAGCACACCTTCGATCCGGCGCGCAAGCATCATTTCCTTGAGCTTGCGGGTTATCGAATATTCGTTCGTCAGCAGAATGTTCTTCGCGACCTGTTGGGTGATCGTCGAACCGCCCACAGCGCGCTCGTCTGATCCCAATTTGCTCACATAGTCGATCACGGCCCCAACAAGACCGCCAGCGTCAATCCCGCCATGACTGAAAAATGTTTTGTCCTCGGCTGCGAGATAGGCCTCGATCAGCTCCTCGGGGAAATCGCTATACTGAAGCTGTACTCTCCGCTCCCGAGCGTATGAGTGGACAATTTCGCCGTCGATACCACGCACAACCGTTGGCAATGGCGGCTCGTATTCCAGCAACATTTCTGCGTCCGGCAGATTGCGCGCAAGTAGTGCCCACAAAACCAGCCACAGCACCAGCATCACGCCAAGCGCAATCGCACCCCAGCGAAACCATTTCCGGTCATGCCAGTTGGTCTTGAACCATGCCACAATGCCACTCGCATCGCGGCGAATACGGTAGCTCAGAGATTCGAATTTCGAAGTTTCAGCCATAATTACCGACAGCCTTTAGCACGGCGATTCTGTCTGGCACCAGAATGTTTCGCGGATGTTCAACATGGTTGTCAGAATTTGATGGCCAATTGCGATCAATTATCGGCTTGTCGTGCGAAATAAATGCGGATTGCACGCGACATGGCTTCTGCGAATTGAGCGCGACCTTCCTCGGACGTCAGACGCTCTGCATCGGCGGGATTGGTTATAAAGCCGGATTCGTAAAGCACTGCCGGAACATCCGGAGCGCGCAACACGGCGAGTGCTGCAGAACGTTTGGCCTGAGGGTGAAAGCGGATGGAACCACCACCCTCACGAACAATCAGATTGGCAAATTCTGCCGAATTCTCTTGAACGCGCCGCTGCGACAACTCGACGAGAATATCATTCACTTCCTGATTCTTTTTGTCGACAACTACACCGTTGAGGCTGTTGGCACTGTTTTCCCGATCGGCGAACCGGGCGGCTGCCTCGCTCGAAGCTTCTTCCGATAGCGTGTAAATGCTCGCACCACGTACACTGCTCACTTCACCCGACGAATCTGCATGGATCGAAATAAACAAGTCAGCATCAAGCCGCCGAGCGATTTCCGGCCTTTCCTCGAGCACCAGAAACGTATCGTCATCACGCGTCAATGCGACCCGAATCCCGCCATCCTCGACCAGTTTGTCCCGCAAGGCCAAAGCAAGCCCGAGCACAACGCGCTTCTCGACATAGGAACCGCCACTCGCCCCGGGGTCGCGCCCGCCATGACCGGCATCGATGACCACCAATGGCCGCGTCCGATCCTCGGGTCCGAGAATCTCCGGGAGGTCAACCGGCGCATTGGTGTCGGGCATAACCAGACGAATAACATAGTCTCGGCCAAGATGCGGGACAGGAAGCGTTAACCCGAACGCATACAGTCCCCCGATCAGCAGAACGGGCGCCAAAACAATCAGCCAAAGTTGCATACGCAGGGACATTGCGCGGCTTTGTTAATGTGTTGCACGTAACTTGCGCAATATGGTTGCGGAAAGAAACCCACGGTGCTAGCCAGTTTGCACTGGAAAGGGTTCGCCTTATCCATCCCTTTTTCGGGATCGCTGAATTGACAAATCGGCGGTTTGGGTAAGAAACATTCCAAGCAACGCCGGGTAAACATCCGGTCCGTTCAACAGGTTGAAGCAGATATGAATAGCCTCTCCCCGACCCAGACGCCGCTGCCGCAAGGCCGCGCCGTGACGTGGGCGGACCGGGCAGCGCAAGAAATACGCACATTCATTTCGGCAGACACATCACTCCGGCACGAAGCAAACATATTGGAAATGGTTTGCCGTGTCCGGTCCGACATCGCCGCTACAGATCACGCTGGTCGTTCCAAACAGGATCTGGCCAGCACCTTCGGCGGCTTCCACACAAATTTGTATGCCCCTCTGACGAAGGCCGCAGGCGGTTCACACCGCGTGTCTGCCCCGCCCGGGTATGCATGGAGAAAATTCAATGGCAACGCGCATGCTAATCGATGCGCGCCACTCGGAAGAGACCCGGGTGGCGGTACTAAAAGGCAACCGGATTGAGGAATTCGACTTTGAATCTGCCGAACACAAGCAGATCAAAGGCAATATATATCTAGCAAAAGTCACGAGGGTCGAACCCTCCTTGCAGGCTGCATTCGTCGACTTCGGCGGCAACCGGCATGGCTTTCTTGCCTTCAATGAAATCCACCCGGATTACTACCAGATCCCCAAGGAAGACCGCGAAGCGCTTCTGGCCGAGGAAGCCGAAGCAGCAGAAGAAGAAGCACGCCTTCGCGCTGAGGAAGAGGAAGAAGGCAACGTTCCCGGCGACGAATATGACGCCGAGGATGAATCCGCCGAAGCCTTGGCAGAAGACCTCGCCGAAGACGGCATGGAAGAAATCGACACGTCTGAAAAGGACAAGGTTGCAACCATCGAAGAAGGTCACGTCGACGGCGATGATGACGACGATTCTGACGATGATGACGACTCTGACGAGGACGAAAGTTCCGAGGACGAAGAAGAAAGCGATTCCGACGACAAGCCAAAAGGCCGTCGTGGTCGCGGACGTCGTGGCCGCAATGGTCGCAATCGCCGTCAAGGCGGTGGCAAAGGCCGAAGCCGTGCCAAGGAAGTCGACGAAGTGCGCGCCAAACGTATGGCTCTGCGTCGTCGCTACAAAATCCAGGACGTAATCCAGCGCCGGCAGGTTCTGCTGGTGCAAGTCGTCAAGGAAGAGCGCGGCAATAAGGGTGCCGCGCTGACCACCTATCTCAGCCTCGCCGGACGCTACACAGTTCTTATGCCCAACAGCAGCCATGGCGGCGGTATCTCGCGCAAGATTTCCAGTGCGCAGGACCGTAAGCGCCTGAAGCAGATTGTGGGCGATCTCAACCTGCCCAAAAGCATGGGCCTGATTGTCCGTACTGCCGGTCTCAGCCGTACCAAAACCGAGATCAAACGCGACTTCGATTATCTCGCCCGTCTTTGGGACGAGATTCGCAACAACACGCTCGGCTCCAGCGCCCCTGCCCTGATCCATTCCGACAGCGACCTGATCAAGCGCGCGATTCGCGATATCTATAATCGCGAGATCGAGGAAGTGATCGTCGAGGGTGAGGACGGATACAAATCCGCCAAAGCCTTCATGAAAATGCTGATGCCCAGCCACGCGCGGCGGGTAAAAGCTTACTCCGACCCAGTTCCGCTGTTCCAGCGTTATGGCGCAGAAGATCAACTGCGTGCGATGTACGATCCGGTCGTCCAGCTGAAATCGGGCGGCTATCTGGTCATCAACCCAACCGAAGCGTTGGTTTCGATCGACATCAACTCGGGCCGTTCGACCAAAGAACACGGCATCGAACAAACCGCCACGGCCACCAATGTCGAAGCGGCCAAAGAAATTGCCCGCCAGCTGCGTCTGCGTGACATGGCCGGTCTGGTCGTGATCGACTTTATCGACATGGAATACAATTCCAACATCCGCAAAGTCGAACGCGCGATGAAGGACGCTCTGAAGAACGACCGCGCACGCATTCAGGTGGGCCGGATCTCCGGCTTCGGCCTGATGGAAATGAGCCGCCAGCGCCTGCGCACCGGCGTGCTCGAGGCTTCGACCCGCGAATGTCCGCATTGCGACGGCACAGGTTTAGTCCGCACTGCGTCCAGCGCTGGCCTTTCGGCGCTGCGTCTGATTGAAGACGAAGCAGCCAAGGGCAAAGGCACGATCATTACACTTGGTGCCAGCACCGAAGCTGCGATCTACTTGCTGAACACGAAGCGTGCCGATCTCGCGGAGATCGAAGATCGCTATAACGTTACTGTCGAAGTCGTTCCCGAAGGCGAGGACGAAGGCGCCAAAATGGCCGTAACAAGCCGTGGTCCACGCCCGACCGAAGCACCCAAATTCGAGCCGATCGTTGACGAAGACGACGATGATGATGATGATCTGCCGGAAGACAACTACGACGACGAAGACGAGAAGCCTCGTAAGAAACGTCGCCGTCGTGGTGGCCGAGGTCGCAAGAAACGCGGTGATGGCGAGAACAGCGACAATCAGGCAGATGATTCCGAAGATCGGGACGCATCGCGTGATAGCGCAGACGAAGATCTGGACGAGGACGGCAAGCCCAGGAAAAAACGCCGTCGTCGCGGTGGTCGGGGCCGTCGTGGTGGCAAAGGTCGCAATGGCGGTGAGCAGCAAGACAACAACGAAGTGTCAGCTGATGATGCCGAAAACCTAAAGGAAGTTTCCGAACAGGTTCAAGAAGACATGGCGGTTGTGGCCAGTCCTGACGCGGATACGGAAACGGCCGCGGCGGCAGCCGCAGAGGAAAAGCCCAAAGCGAAGCGCAAGCCTCGCAAGAAGGCTGAGCCGAAGGCAGAGGCCACTTCGGACGATGCAGCAACGGAAGAACCGGCACCGAAACCGAAGCGCAAACGTCGCACTAAAGCGGAGATCGAGGCTGACAAAGCCAAGGCTGAGGCGGAGAAAGCGGCTGGTGAAGAAAAGCCGAAGCCCAAGCGGGCACGCCGCAAGAAAGTAGAAGAAAAACCTGAGGCGGAAGCCACTCCGGTTGAAGAATCGGCTCCTAACGAAGCTGACACTACCGAAGAAAAACCCGCCAAAAAGCGCGGCGGCTGGTGGCAGCGCACCTTTGGTGAATGATATGATCTATCCCGCCTGCTTTCACCGGCAGGCGGGATAAGCCATTAGGCTGATTTCGTCCCAACGCCCCATTCCATCCAGCCCACTGGCTTAGGTGTTCCTGGCGTATAGCCCCTCCCCATTTCTGCAACTACCAGTCCGGCTTCGCGAACAGCACTGGTAATCGGCCTTGTCAGGTGACACCCACCGGCAAGAGGCTTCCAGAGGGGTTCGATACGGTCCTGCCATTTCGCCACGGCTGCATCTGGCGCACGCCCGTGCTCCAGAAACAACAACTTGCCGCCGGGCTTTAGAATGCGCTGCATTTCACGCACCACCTGTGCCTGATCCTGCACCGAACACATGGTGTACGTGCATACAACTGTATCGAAGCTGGCATCAGCAAAGGGAATGTCTTCTCCGATGCCGTTACGGATATCGGCCTTCCACCCTTTTTTCTGAGCCTCCGCTTTCGCATAGTCGAGCAGCTTCCCGCCCGGGTCGATCCCGGCATAGGAATTGATCTTGGCGCTATCGTAAAACTGCTGGTTCAGCCCGCCTCCGCAGCCAATTTCGAAAACATCGCCTTGAGCAAGCGGAACTATTTTGGAGCGCAATTTCATGATTTGCGGACAACCACAGGCGAACTTGATCAGTCTCGGCACGCCATGCGCGTCCCACCAGGATTGAATTCCCATAACTTTCCCCTTCC
>JAHDDJ010000491.1 GCA_020629385.1 Erythrobacter sp. | reverse complement strand
CAAACCCCAAACCCCAAACCCCAAACCCCAAACCCCAAACCCCAAACCCCGTAGAGGAAACCAAGGTAAAGACGAGAAGCGGGCGAGAGAGTGTGAGCATATAGACTAATACAAAATTAAGATAAACTTCATTATGCGTCTCTGGGGGGATTTGAGGTGGTGTAAGTGCGGGCCTTGGCGACATTGGGTTTGGACTCAGATCGAGATCGAGCATTGATCACTCCGTCTCCCTCGAGAGCGGCGCTTCCCGAAGAAGCTGAGGCGGGGTTGGGACCAGCCGAGTCCGAGAAGCCAGCTCCGGCTCCCTTGATATCTCCGGCCTCCAGCCAGTTATTTTCCACGGTGGCGACTCGCAGCTTCTCGCCAGTGGCCGACACATCGTTACGGTTCGTGTAGCGTTTGCCTCCATATTGGATGGCGGTCAATTGTCCGGCGACTCCGGCTCCGTAATCGGCGGTTCCGTTGGTGCGTCCGGATCGACGAGTGGAGCCCCTTTCATTGAAGATCTTTTGAACGGCGCCGGCGGTGGTGTTGGCTCCGTCGGTGGCGACTCCGTTGATGGAGCGGATGTATTTGGGGTGGTTGGCGAACGAGTCGAGGAACGAGTTGAGTTCGTCGAGGACTCCACTGACTTGCGCCTGTTCTCGAGAGAAGGTTTCGTTTTGAGTTTGAGTCAATCCAAGTCCAGTTCCACGAGAAATGGTTTCGGATCCGGCAAGGGCGTCTCCTCGGTCCAATTGACCGTGCAAAAGCGAGTCCGAGTTCGAGCTCCCGGAAGACATGTTGTATCCGGCAGCATGGGATTCTTCAGTGTCGGCCCGAACGTTGCCTTCAACTTGGGTGATGAACTTGTCCCCGAAATTGTTGGCAAACGCCTGAGAGGTGAGTTCCTGACTTTGGAGCAGGCGACCCGCGGAGAGAGAGAGAGCGCAGAGGCAGATGAGAACGAGATGTCTGATCATTCGTTTAATTTATAAAATAATAAAGTAATCCAGATTCAAGTTAAATCACTTTTCGCCAGAATGAAATTTAAAAAATCGTCCGCTTTTCTTGCTCGAGAAAGACGCGCCCGAGGTCACAAACCGAGAAGAGGCGCCCTCCAAGTGGCCTCCTCCAAGTGAAGCGCCTCTCAGGGAACGCGTCGCGTCTGTTGCGCGTTTTCTGAGCAGCCAATAAAATAAAAAAATGATTTAATTTGGTTTGGAACATTATAATTCTGTTGGCGTCAAGAATCAACGGGGCAATTATTTATTTTTTATAAATGAAAACTCTGATTCTCTTGGTCTCAATTCTCGCGCTCACTGGCAGACTCGCCGCGGACAAAGTCGCCCCGCGGAGAACCACTTCCGTGGAGGCGAAGGGCACTTCT
>JAHDDJ010000490.1 GCA_020629385.1 Erythrobacter sp. | reverse complement strand
TCGATAAGCTGATTGATGAACTGGCGCGCGGAAAGAAGTATGAGAATATTTTTCGTTGAAAAATCCCCAGTGATTTTTCAACGCGTGCGCAAGGTCATGTTTCAAGGAAACGTGACAGCGGCACCCATTTGCCATTCTCGCGATCAACCACACTGGAAACCTGCGCAAACCCAAGCCGGACGAGTGCCTGCCCGTGGGTTGGCGCAATGAGCTGGCCGCTACAGCGCTTTATGCCAGCCGTGTTCGTCTTCGCGGTCAGCGACGTGCGCGGATGGCAAAAGCGCCAGCCCGCGTTCGACAAGAATTGATCTGCAAGATCATTTCTGAATTGTCTCACCGGGCAGGCGCTCGCCCGGCGCCGCTGTGCGGCTCGTTCCGGGCAGATCGGTTAGCTGTCATTTGTATCTGAGCAGTGGATAGTTTCTAGCACCGCTACGATAGTTCTGCCGGGCGGATGCACAGCTCCATAGGAAACGGGCTCCAACGAGCCAAATCCATTTACGATAACACGATAGGAGCAGCCCGCATGTAGAAGGTCGTAAATTTCTTCTCTCCGGTCAGCGACGAATTTAGGGGTGCCCGAATTCGGAAGTCGAAAACTAATTCCGCTGTCAGTGATGACCATCCCACAGAACTCGCGGATCGAGTATGGCGTCGTTTCTGAACGAAAGCGCAGCCCTCGGATCAAGTTGTACGTCTTGTTACAACCACGAGCGGCGGCATTGTCGATCACCGAAATCTCTATGGTAGTTCTTGTCCACCAAGGGGACGCAAGCAGGGAGGTCATTGCGACGAGTCCAATCCAAGCGACCACTTTCTTTCTAGCAATTTTCACCAAATTATGCGCTATCTTCGTGCCTGAAGTTGACGGCAAGAAACTATTGGACGTTGTCTAATTTAAGGCGTTAATCGTCATACTCGTTTGAATTCAATCCGGATCTTGAGGCCAAATACTGATCCACGGGATCAATTGACGGCTTGTCTGCGGGAGTGATGTGCGGCGGATTATCATAATCGCCTTTTCGCAGCTTAGTGATGACCCGGCTTACAAACGCGACAATGGATATGACAAGGACAGCGACAAAAAGCAAAACCCCCGTTTCAAATTTCATAAGCCCCTCCCGATTGGTTTTGACGGCTTAGAGGTTAGGCTGGGGAATGCTTACCTACAAGTACCGTGCTCCCCCCTTGCCACATCCCCCCATCCCCCCTATACCGCCCCAATCCACGCAGCCTCGGATTCGTCCGGGGCTGTGTGTTTGTGGGAAACCACAGCACGACCGGGCACCTTCGGGGGCCTTATAACAGCCGGGGTGCAAGCCCCGCAAAGCAAACGGAAGAAGCTAACATGGCACTAAAGTCGTATAAACCGACGACGCCGG
>JAHDDJ010000079.1:5539-8570 GCA_020629385.1 Erythrobacter sp. | reverse complement strand
CTGGCGCCGTCGCCCACATGTCCCTTCATCAAAAACTAACAATGTCAAAGAGCCGCTCAACATAACAAGCGGACAACAAGGGTTCCCCGATTTTCACCGGGGGCCGGTTGTCCGTTTATATTGGCGACCAACTCGGCGGGGCGGTTGAACCGTCCGCTCCGTGTTGGTGAGGCGCTTCTACGAGCGAGTTGTGATTCCGTCAAACCCTTTTTGCAATTTTATTTCAAAAGAAATCAATTTTCGCAAAAAAGCCCGGAATTCCGCCGTTTTCAGCTGCCGCCTGGACCCTAAATGGGGCTTCTGGCACCAGTTTCAAGGCCATCGAGCACCCATTCAGGGCCTGAATCACTCTGCCAATATGCTGAATCAGCGATTCACCTTGCCGGATTCTTCACCTTTTGCCGTTAGGAATCATAAGTGTGACACAGGAAGTCCCTTTAACAGCGCCAGATGATTCTGGATTCGCTGCGCGTGTGCGCAGTGCTGTCGCGTGGCGATGGGGCAGCCAGGTCCTTGCCCAGCTTATTACATGGACCTCTACTATCGGGGTCATGCGGATCCTTGATCCGAGCGATTACGGACTGTTCGCGATGACCCAAGCGGTTCTCGCTGCTCTCAATTTCCTCAATGGCTATTCCTTTGCCACGTCGTTGATCCAGGCAGACGACGTAAACGAACGGCGAATCGCGCAGGTATTCGGCATGCTGATTCTTGCCAATGCGGGAATCGCGCTGGCCCAGTTCCTGCTCGCTCCGGCAGCAGCCGCTTATTACGGGCAGCCCGAAGTCGCCGATATGCTGCGAGTGCAAGCGCTGATCTTCCTCGCGACACCTTTTATCGCCCTGCCCTCGGCATTGCTTGCGCGACGAATCGAGTTTCGCAGTCAGGGGCTGATCAATCTCCTTTGCGCACTGGTCGGCGCGTCAACCGCTCTGGGCCTTGCATGGATTGGATTTGGCGTATGGGCTCTGGTTTATGCCCCGATTGCCATGGCCGCCGTTCGCGCAATCGGGCTGACCATATCGGCCAAACTGCTGGTCTGGCCGGTTTTCGATTTTCGTGGTGCGTGGGACATCCTTACATTCGGCGGCGCGCTGACATTGTGCCAGCTGCTCTGGATCGTTCAGAGTCAAAGCGACATCTTCATCGCGGGCCGCGTTCTCTCGACCCACGATCTCGGCATATATACGCTGGCGCTGTTTCTGGCGCTGGTCGTCACCGGGCGGTTTCTGCCCCCCATCAACGAAGTCGCCTTCCCGGCTTATGCCGAATTGCACAAAAGCGGAAAACCGCTCGCCCCGTTCTTCATCCGCACACTGCGTACGGTGCTACTGGTAACGGCCCCTCTATATATAGGCCTCGCGCTGACAGCAGATGCTGCGATCCTGACTATCGGCGGAGAGAAATGGGCAGAAATGATCCCGATCATCGCCGGCCTCGCCATCGCCATGCCTGCATTTGCGCTCCAGATCGTATGCTCGCCGGCAACCAATGCAATTGGCCGCCCGCGTATCTACGTGACCACAAGCGCCATCGGTGCGGTGCTGTTCCCTCTATGCTTCCTTTTCGCGATTTCCGGCGGACCGATGGGGTTGGTCCATGCATGGTGGATTGCCGCACCGACATTGCTTGCCGCCACATTGGCGCTCACGCTGCCCGCCATTCAGGTGCGCTTCGGAGATTTGCTCAAAGAATTGTTGCCAGTGATTCTGGCGTGCGGCGTGATGGCTTCGATCGTCTATTTCGCGAAAATGCCGATTGCAGGATGGCCGCCCATTATCCGGCTGATCATTCTCGCCGTTGTCGGAGCGACGGTATATAGTCTGACTCTGTGGTTTATCTGGCCGGAGATAGTGCGCGAGACCTGGGCGATGCTGCGGCAGAAGAAGACAGCACCTGACCCGTCGCTCACCGAAGCACTCTGAAAAATCGACCAACGGATTTGGCGATGCCCCTCGTGCGTGATAGCCTCTTCATTGAAAGAGGAGATCGCGGATGGCACATGTTTTCGGCCGGATAGGCCTCACAGCGCTATTGCTAGGCATGCCGTTGTCGGTAGCAACCAGCCAACCCGACGATGTGACGACCCAGCCAGCGCCTGAGACATCATCTACTCCTGCCGCACCGCAAGCCGCACTTGAACCGACGGCCACCTCGGATCTGGTAGACGGCAAGTCCGACTATTACGCCCGAATGACTGTTCCGGTCACTATCGAGGGCAAAGGCCCGTTTCGTTTCATGATCGACACCGGCGCCGAAGCGACCGTGGTCACACGCGGCCTGACGGACAAGCTGGGCCTTCGACCGATAGGCTCAGCAACCGTGGTTGGTATGGCCAGTTCCAAGAATGTCCAATTGGTGGAACTGAACGGGTTGGAATTTGCCCAACGTATTCTCGACAATATCGAAGCCCCCTTACTGGAAGCGCGCAATGTCGGAGCCGACGGCATTCTGGGGCTCGACAGTTTGCAGGATTTGCGGGTCCTCATCGATTTCCGCACAGATACAATCGCTGTCGACGATGCCGAGAAACTTGGCGGCAATCGCGGCTATGAAATCGTCGTCCGCGCGCGCAGCCGGCTTGGCCGGCTCATCATCACAGAAGCTGTGATAGACGGCGTGAAAACATCAGTCATTCTCGATACCGGTGCGCAAACCAGCTTTGGGAATCTCAAACTGAAAAAGCGGCTCCGCTCTCGCAAACGCGATGTCGTCAGTTCCACCGATGTTAACGGCGTGCAGATCGTAGGTGACCGGCATTTCGTAAAGACCCTGAAAATCCAGGGTGTCGAACTCCAGAACATGCCAATCACCTTTGCCGACAGCCCTGCCTTCGCTGCGCTGGAGCTGGAAAAACGCCCCGCGCTGATTCTGGGTATGCGGGATTTGCGCCTGTTCGACAGGATAGCGATCGATTTTGAGTCGCGCAGAGTATTGTTCGATTTGCCTCCAGGTAGCCGCAAACGGCAGCTGATTCAGGACAATTTCTTCCCGTCTCGCGTGACCGGGGGCTGACAGGATCCCGTCACAG
>JAHDDJ010000079.1:0-5439 GCA_020629385.1 Erythrobacter sp. | reverse complement strand
ACAGCCATTGCGAACCCGCCATTGAACGACCACATGGCTTCGCATGCCGCCCGATCCTGCCACCCCGACACCGAATGACCATGACAATTGGGGAACGTTAAAGCGTTTCCTTCCTTACCTTTGGCCGAAAGACAATCCCGCACTGAAGCGGCGCATTGTCTTTGCATTCATGTTCGTACTGTTGGCCAAGGCGACGATCCTGTCGCTGCCCTTTGCTTACAAGAATGCCGTGGACCGGATGACCACGCCGAGCAACGAGGCCTTTATGGTCGCGATGGCGCTGGTCATTGCCTATGCTGCTGGCCGGTTCACCAGCGTGGCCTTCGACAATTTGCGCAACATTACTTTTGAACGCGTGGGGCAGGATGCGACGCGGAAATTGGCCGAGGATGTGTTTCATCGCCTTCATCGGCTGAGTCTGCGTTTTCACCTGTCTCGTCGCACAGGAGAGGTCACCAAGATCATCGAACGCGGAACCAAGAGCATCGATTCCATGCTCTATTTCCTGCTCTTCAATATCGCGCCGACAATTATCGAACTGATCGCAGTGGGCATTATTTTCTACATCAATTTCGGGTGGGAGCTGGTTGCCGCGACGGCGGTCACAGTCATCACCTATATATCTGTCACGCGCTGGATTACCGAATGGCGGACCAAGCTGCGCCGGGAAATGAATGATCTGGACGGACGCGCACTCGACCGGGCGGTGGATTCGCTGCTCAATTACGAAACAGTCAAATATTTTGGCGCGGAATCGCGGGAGGAAGAACGCTATGCTTCTGCCGCGCGCGCCTATGCCGAAGCGGCGGTGAAGAGCGAAAACTCGCTCGGTATGCTCAACATCACACAGGCGCTGATCACCAATGCGCTGATGGCAGGCGCGATGGCCTTTACTGTGTGGGGCTGGAGCAAGGGAGAGCTGACCGTCGGCGATCTGGTACTGGTAAATACCTATCTGATGCAGCTGTTCCGTCCGCTCGATCTGCTCGGGTGGGTCTATCGCACGATCCGGCAAGGGCTGGTCGATATGGCGGAAATGTTCCGTCTAATGGACACTTCGGTTGAGGTTCAGGATGCGCCGGGTGCCCCCGCCTTGCTCATCCGGAAACCCACAGTCACATTCGACAATGTGGTGTTCGGTTACGAGCCTGACCGGACAATCCTGCACGGGCTCAGTTTCGAGGTCCCGGCCGGCGACAATGTCGCGCTGGTCGGCCCCTCGGGTGCTGGTAAAAGCACCATCGCACGGTTGCTGTTCCGGTTTTACGATCCGTGGTCGGGCCGGATTTTGATCGACGGGCAGGATATTGCCGGCGTGACGCAGGATAGCGTGCGCAATGCCATCGGGATCGTCCCGCAGGACAGCGTGCTGTTCAACGACACAATCGGCTACAATATCGCCTATGGCAGCGCGGTCGCTGACGACAAGGCAGTGCTGGCCGCTGCCCGCGATGCGGCGATATTGCCCTTCATCGAAAAACTGCCGCAAGGCTTCGATACCGAAGTCGGCGAGCGCGGCCTGAAACTGTCCGGCGGAGAAAAGCAGCGGGTGGCGATTGCCCGCACGCTGGTCAAAAATCCGCCGATCCTGATGCTGGACGAGGCAACCAGCGCACTCGACACGCGGACCGAGCAGGACATTCTGGCGACGCTGGAACGCATTTCGCAGGATCGCACCACGCTGTCCATCGCGCACCGTCTTTCGACTATCGCCGATGCCGACCAGATACTCGTGCTCGATCAGGGCAAACTGGCGGAGCAGGGATCGCATGGCGAGTTGCTCAAGCGCGACGGGCTATACGCCGAAATGTGGGCGCGCCAGGCCAGCGAGACTACCGGGGAAGATGCATAGAAAAAGGGCGCCGCTGTCCGCCAGCGACGCCCCGGTTTCTTGGATTGCCCTGAACCTATTCGGCAGCGCCGAGATCAGGGCTGGACAGATCAAGATCAGCCGCAGAGATCACCTCGACATCGGGCCGCAAGGCACGGACCTTGTCGATGAACTGCTTGGCATCGCCGACAATGATGATCGACGCTTTGGCCGGGTCGACGAGGTCTGCAGCCACAGCCGAAGCTTCTTGCGGTGTCACACCGGACAGGCGTTCGGCGAGTTTCGCTGCTTCATCAGGTGCAATTCCCTGAAGCATCAGACCGGCGACGATATTGTTGAAGCCCGAGCTGGTCTCCAGCGCACGCGCATAACTGCCTCCGAGATACAGACGCCGCTTCTCCAGCAAGTCTTCCGCCAGCGGCTCTTCGCCGAGACGCTTGAACTCATTCAGGAAAATCTCGGCCACTTCGGCAGCTGTTTCGTTCTTGGTCTGCGCGCTGGCTGTCAGGACAGATTCTCCGGCGCGCGAGGCAAAACCGCTATAGGCGCCGTAGCTGAGCGCACGCTTGGTACGCACCTCGTCAAACAAACGTCCGCTTGATCCACCACCAAGCACCGCGTTGGCAAGCATCAGATCGTAATAGCGATCATCCGAACGCGAAATAGCCCGGACACCGGCGATCACCGCGGCCTGTCCTGCGTCGGGCATATCGATGACGACAGTGCGCGGTGCAATTTCAGTTCCATCCGGATCGGCAATCGGCGCAGGTGGTGCGCGGTCAACGGTCCAGTCGCCCAGCATGCGCCCGACGAGCGCGGTCGCTTCATCCGGCGCCATCCCACCGCTTACGATCACCTTGGCACGCTGCGGATGCCAGTAGGTTTCGCGATGTGCGACCAGATCAGCAGCCGTAATCGCGGAGATACTCTCGGTCGTGGCGATCGTGCCGTAAGGCGCATTGCCATACATGACAGGAGCGGAGACAAATCCGGCCAGCGATCCGGGGTCCTTCAGCGCGACCTGCAGCCCGTCAATGGTCCGCTTGCGTTCACGCTGGAATTCGGAATCGGGATAGCTTGCACTAGCCAGCACACTGGCCATGATTTCGCCGGCTTCCTCGATCGTGGCAGCAGGGGCTGTCAGGCTGAAATAGGTTCCGTCTGCACCGCCCGTTCCATTGAAACTCGCACCAAGGCTTTCCAGCCGCGAGGCGATCTCGGTGGAGGACATATTGGCGGTGCCTTTGTCGGCCAGTGCTGCGGCGAGTTCGGCAACGCCTGCCTTATCCTTGCTGTCGGTAACGGTACCCCCGGGCAGCACAACCGTGATTGTCGCCATCGGAACATTGCCGGTTTGCGTCGCAACTACCGAAATACCGTTGTCGAGCGTGGTTTCGACAATGGTCGGGGCCGTCACAACCGGTTTCTCGCCCGGTCCGGGAGGTGCTTCGCGCTCGCCTTCGGGTTTGACCTTGCGCGGCTCGCCCGTTGCGGCAGGCAGGCTGCGGAATGTCGGCATCGGCGCAGGGTTGGCATAGGCCGCAGGATTGTCTTCACCCGCAACGTAGCGGAATTCCACCCGCCCTTCGGGCTTGAGATAGGTTTGCGCGACCCGCAAAATATCATCCGCCGTAACCGCTGCGATCCGTTCAAGGCGGATATCGGCGGCCTTGGGTTCACCGGTCCGAACAAGCGCTTCGCCTAGTTCGAATGCCCGGCCCCGCGCAGTTTCACGGCGGCGCAGGGTTGATGCGAAAATCTCATTCTTGGCTTCGGCGATTTCGGCTTCGGTGACTTTCTCACTGCGGACCTTTTCGCGTTCTGCCGTGAGCAGTTGGTTGACTTCATCCGCATCGGCCTGCGGATTGATCACAGCAAACTGGGCGAAGAAACCGCCCTCCTCGCTTTGGGAGACGAATTGCTGCGCCTGTACAGCCTTGCCCGTGCGTACCAGCGCCTTGTGCAGGCGGCTGTTTTCGCCTGCTGACATAATCATGTCGAGCACTTCCAATGCGGCAGAATCGGGGTGCGCTACGCCCGGTACTTTCCAGGTAGCACCGACCAGCGGCAGCGGCACATTCGGGGCGGTCGCCGTGACAAAGCGTGGCTCGGTCCGCTCCGGCTCGCGCTCGGGAATGGTCAGATCAACCGGGTTGGCGCGGCGCGGAATGTCGGCGAAATATTTGTCCACCAGCGCGCGCAAATTATCCATCTGGAAATTACCCGCGACGATCAATGTCGCCGTATCGGGGCCGTAATAGGCCTGATAAAAAGACCGCGCATCCGCCAGCGTCGCGGAATCCAGATCTTCGATACTGCCGATGCCAGGGCGTCGATGCGGCAGAATGTCGAAGGCGTTTTCCGGCAGAACAAAACGCTGGAACCGACCATAAGGAGGGGCGAGCACCCGCTGGCGCAGCTCTTCCTTCACCACATCGCGTTCCTTGTCGAACACGTCCTGGTCGACCACTGGCAGCGCCATCCGTTCTTTGTGGGTCCACAGCATCGGCTCGAGATATTCAGCCGGAACCTGTTCGTAGTAATTTGTCCGGTCCGGGCTGTTCGAAGCGTTTCGCGTGCCGCCAATATCGGCCGTCAGGCCGTAGATCATATTGTACGGCATATTCTCCGTCTTGCGGCTGAGAATATGTTCGAACAGATGCGCAAAACCGCTGCGCCCCTCGGGGTCGAGCTTGGATCCGATATCGTACCACATGGATGTGGTGACGGTGGAAGTCGTATCATCCTGCAACGCAATCACGCGCAGCCCGTTGTCTAGCGTCCATTCGGTGAATTCAATTTCCGGCGCAACAATGGTTGGCGCATCACCAGCCATATGGTCATCAGCCAGCAGCGGCTGCGCGGCAGCCAGAGCGAGAAGGCCGGTACCGGCCACAAGAATTGAACGAAGCATGTGCGAGTCCCCTGACAACATTTGGTCAGACCGGACTAAATCAAAGCCAGCGGCACCTGACAAGAGAGGCGCGCTGCTATTCTACGAACGGCCTAACCGTCCCCACCAGCCGCATCAGCGAGCGCCTTCAGAACTTCCAAAGCCCGTTCGCCCTCGCCGGACGGGACGAACAGGTGATCATGATGGAAGGCTGCGACGACATTGCAGGCAATCCCCGCGTCAGCCAAAGCCCCGGATACAGCAGCCGTCAGCCCGACACCTTCGAGATCGGAATGCACGGTCAACGTAATGCAGCGCATATCGGGGCCGGTTTGAGCCAACTCTTCCGCCAACTCGGCAGGCACAATCGCGGTGACACCTTCTGCCTCACGAAAAGTGCCGATTGCGCTACCCAGCAGTTGCGGCGCGTTTTCTGGAAACACCAGCACGAAGCGCCATTCACCGGCCTGTAGCACCGGTTGCATACCAGCGATCATCTGCCGGCGGTCGGAAACCGGTCCGCCCGCCATCAGAGGATGTATTTGCTGAGGTCGGTATCCTGCGCCAGATCGGTCAGGCGGTCACGCACATAGGGCGCATCGATCACGATGGTTTCGCCCTTATGCTCTTCGGCTTCGAAGCTCAGCTCCTCGAGCAGCTTTTCCATAACCGTCTGCAAGCGGCGGGCACCGATATTCTCGACGCTTTCATTCAC
>JAHDDJ010000489.1:946-1387 GCA_020629385.1 Erythrobacter sp. | reverse complement strand
GTGGAGCCAATACGGCAACACGGTCGAGGGTTTCGTCGCCGAGAAGGCGCGGGTGGACTCTTTCATCGAGGCCGCGGGGCGAGGCCTCGGCGAGGTCGACGCAACGGCGGCCGTGCTGGTGCAGCTCGACGGCGGCGGCGGCCGCCTCATGGGTGACTACGACGACGGCACGCAGGTCGTTCCACTCCGCGGAGGTCCGAGCGAGCTCGCCGGACAGCTTCAGGGGTTCGCCGAGGCGGGCGCCGCCCACGTTCAGTTGGTGGTGGATCCGATCACCCGTGACACGATCGAATGGCTCGGCGATGTGCTGGCGGAGTTTCGCCTCGGCGGTACCTGACCGTCACCCCGCCGAGGCGGTACGAGGTCGAAGGAGCCGACCGAGCCTGGTCCGGTTCATCCACAGGTGCACGAACATCAACACGATCGCCAACATGCCGGTGA
>JAHDDJ010000489.1:0-839 GCA_020629385.1 Erythrobacter sp. | reverse complement strand
CACCCACGACCAGTTGCCCGCCAGGTGCACGGCGATCACCGGGATCAAGACGATCCCCACCCACGAGTGCAGAATGAAGTCCGGGTCGAACTCGGGCTCCCGCGTCATGAACTCCACGCTGAAACCGAGGAACAGCGCCGAGTCGAGCACGATTCGAGTGGCGCGCTTGCGCAGGAGTCTCATGGTTCGTAGTTGACCATGCGGGCCGGCTGTCGTGAAGGTGCTGGTTCGACCGTCGATGGTCGAAACACGACACCCGACTACGGCCTGGGATTCTGCGCGGCTGATGCGTTGGTCAGCCGAGCGGCTCGAGGGTCCCGAAGAAGCCGTCGACGCGCTCGATCATGCCGACGCCGTCAAGCGTCACGACGAACGAGTACGTCGGGCGCCCCAGCCTGTCAGAGGTGCTCCCTAGGTTCGTGCCATGACGTTTGCCAGGAAGGAGTCGATCATGGCTGGCTCGCCCAGGGGCGAGATGTCCAGTCGCTATAGACAGAAGATGTCTAGTATGATTGGACAGATCGTGTGAAGCGCCGACTGCTTCTCAAGGAGATGGCAGTGATCGCAAGCGATGCCGGGTTCGAGTTGCAACTACTGCGGGACAGAGGCGGTCACTCGATCTATGTGGTCAATAGCCGACGAATCCCGGTCCCGCGCCACCGTGAGGTCAACGAACGTACTGCGAAAGCCATTCTCAACGATGTTCGTCAGGCGGTCCGACCATGAGCTCGTCCTACGAAGTCCTGGCAACCAGGTCGGCGGAATGGTGGCACGTGGAGCTGGTCGGCTTCGATCGGGTCTACACCCAAGTGAAGCGACTTTCGGATGCGGCTCCGATG
>JAHDDJ010000488.1 GCA_020629385.1 Erythrobacter sp. | reverse complement strand
CGTCTTCCGAAACGCGCTGGATGTTGTGGCCGAACTGTTCGACCAGCAATTCTGCGGTGTCCTGGTCAATCGTCTGGTTGACGGTGACCATCATGCCCAGATTGAACAATTCCTTGACCAGATCGGCGCCCTTTTCGGCCATCCGCTGGGCGAGTTCCTGCACAGTGATCGCTTCCGGAACAATAACATCACGAACCTGCTTCTCACGCGGCTTCGATGAACCGCCACCCTGTTCGCGGCGCTCTTTTTCACGCGCACGTTTGAGCGCGGCGAGGCTGCGGGCACGGCGACCTTCGTCTTCGTTGAGTGCCTTGGTGACAGTCAGCTTGCCGGAACGGCGCTTGTCCGCTCCGCCGCCACCGGTTTTCGCCGGACGCTTTTCTTCTTTCTTGGCCGGGCGCTTTGGCTCGGGACGGGCGACAGGCGTGAATTTGCGAGCTGCCGGTGTGGGCGCTGGCTTGCTGGCATCGGCAGCAGCAGCGTCACTGGCGGCGGCTTCTTCTGCTTCCTGTTTGGCGGCTTCCTCAGCCTGTTTTTTGGCCGCAGCTTCTGCTTCAGCTTCGGCTTTCTTGTTCTCTTCCTGACGCTGCTTTTCGGTCAGAACAGCTTTCTTCTTCTGTTCTTCGTCGCGTCGCCGAGCATCCTCGGCCAAGCGCAGACGCTCTTCCTCTGCCTCACGCTGGAGGCGAGCCACGCGCTCTTGTGGTGTTTCCTTCGGTGCAGCCGGTTTCTTCGGCGCAGCCGGTGTAGGCTCCGCCGCAGCAGGAGGCGGTGGCGGAGGCGGAGGAGGTGGTGCAGCCGCTTCCTCACCCGGTTTGACGAGCTTCCGGCGGCGCTTCACCTCCACCGCAACCTTGTTGGTCCGTCCGTGGCTGAAAGTCTGCTTGACTTCCGCACCGTCGACCGGACGCTTCAGGCCAAGCGGCTTGCGGGTACGCGTCGGTTTGTCTTCGTTATCGCTCATAAAGCTCGTCTCTATCCTTCAAATTCAATTCTCAGCCACCGGAGAAACCTCCGGCTTAGTATCACTATCAGTCCGGGAACCGGACGCAGTTTGCGCCACACCCCCGATATTTGCGGCGTTCTGTAAGGCGTTGTCCGCCTGTAGGAAATGCAGCAGTCGGACCAGAACCGCCTGGACCCGCTCCGCCGATTTGTCATCGGCCAGCGCCATGTGAACGACATTATCACGGCCCAATGCCACAGACAGCGCCGTGCGGTCCAGTGGCAAGGTTGTGCCTCTTTCGCCCGAACCTTCTGCATCGCGCCCTACGCGCCATGCCTGATCCAGCTTTTTGCGCCCGTCTTCGCTGGCATCGCTGGCGTGAAGCAGCAAGGCTACGCGGCCCATCCGCGCTTGTTCGGCTATCCGGTCAGAACCCAGAACCAGTTT
>JAHDDJ010000487.1 GCA_020629385.1 Erythrobacter sp. | reverse complement strand
AACAAACACTACTTACAATCTAGGAAAATACATCATGAAAACTTTAAACAAAGCTCTTATCGCCACTGCTCTTACTGCTCTGATCGCTGGTCCTGCTGCTGCAATGGTCAGCCCAGATCTGGAATCTGACGTGTTATCAGCCGCAGGCGCTGGCAGCAATGTGAACGTCATCGTTGATGGCGACACTGTTACTTTGACTGGCTACGTAGAAGACGCATACTCTTTAACAGCTATCGAGCAGGCCGCTGACGTAGAAGGTGTGGAAACTGTGATCAACAACGTTTTCCGCACTAACTAAAACCAACTCCTCTAAGTAGTAACCCAGGGCGGTCAAGGCAACTTGATCGCCCTTTTTCATTCCTAGGACAGAACCAGCCCCACACCTCCAGCACGCCCTAAGAAATTAAATACCACTCTTACACCGTTGTAAGACAGCCGCACAACAATCGCAAAGTTGAGGGTCGATACTACTTACATCGAAACAGGGAACAGAACAAACGCCCTGAAGCGAACGAATTAATAAACGAACAACTGAACAAACAAACACTACTTAAACTCTAGGAAAACACATCATGAAAACTTTAAACAAAGCCCTTATCGCTACAGCCCTCACTGCTCTGATCGCTGGTCCTGCTGCTGCAATGGTTAGCCCAGACTTAGAAACTGACGTACTGTCCGCAGCTGGCGCTGGCAGCAACGTAAACGTTATCGTCGATGGCGACACTGTTACTTTGACTGGCTACGTAGAAGACGCCTACTCTCTGACAGCAATTGAGCAAGCGGCTGACGTCGAAGGTGTAGAAACCGTTATCAACAATGTGTTTCGTACAAACTAAGTAAAGCAACCTCAGGTAGATCCGTTAGGGCGGTCAAGGCAACTTGACCGCCCTTTTCTTTTGACCAAAACATCTGCGCGATCGCCTCGCCTTACCTCACAGACTAATTACTACTCTTACACCGTTGTAAGACAGCCGCACAGCAACTGCAAACTTCAAGGTCGATACTACTTACATCGAAACAGGGAACAGAACAAACACCCTGAAGCGAACGACCTAACAAAACTACTGAACACACGAACTAACAACTCAACTTAAATATCAGGAAATTAAACATGAAAACTTTAAACAAAGCTCTTATCGCCACTGCTCTTACTGCTCTGATCGCTGGTCCCGCTGCTGCAATGGTCAGTCCGGACCTGGAATCCGACGTTTTATCAGCCGCAGGCGCTGGAAGTAACGTAAACGTTATCGTCGATGGCGACACCGTTACTTTGACTGGCTACGTGGAAGACGCCTACTCACTGACTGCCATTGAGCAAGCCGCTGACGTAGAAGGCGTGGAAACTGTGATCAACAACGTATTCCGCACCAACTAAAATATTACTAATTCCATTC
>JAHDDJ010000486.1 GCA_020629385.1 Erythrobacter sp. | reverse complement strand
TGGGCGCAGGGCGGGATTGCGGCCGTGCTCGATGCGGGAGATACGTTCGACAATCATATCCATGATACAATGCGTGCGGGTGCGGGCCTGAACCGGCAGGAAACCGTCGAGTTCGTCATCGAACGTGCGCCGCGCAGCATTGAGCGGTTGGTCGAGCTGGGCGTGCCTTTCAACCAGGATTCGGGCGATTTGCATCTTACTCGCGAAGGCGGACATTCGCACCGGCGGATTGTCCATGTCGATGACGCGACCGGCTGGGCGGTGCAGGAAGCCTTGCTCAACGCGGCCAATGCCAATTCCAACATCACAATGCTTGCAGGCCGCGCCTGTGTGGATCTGATTACCGGCCGCAATGCGGAGGAATATTCGGGATCGGGCCGGGTCTGGGGCGCCTATGCCCTCAATCAGGAAACCGGTGAGGTGGAAACCTATACTGCCCGCGCCACTATTCTGGCCGCTGGCGGAGCAGGGCGCGTGTACCAGTTCAGCACCGCGCCGCGCGGCGCGACGGGTGACGGCATTGCCATGGCATGGCGTGCGGGGGCGCGGGTGTCCAACATGGAAATGATGCAGTTTCACCCGACCTGCCTGTATAATCTGGAGGTCAAAAACTTCCTGATTACCGAGGCCGTGCGCGGCGAAGGCGGGCATCTGCTGCACCCTGAAACAGGCCACCGCTTTATGGCGGATTACGATCCTGAACGGATGGAGCTTGCCCCGCGCGATGTTGTGGCACGCGCGATCGATGACCAGATCAAACGCTATGGCCTGGATTATGTTCATCTCGATATCAGCCATCAGCCTGCCGATTTCGTGACGCACCATTTCCCGACCATTCACGAAAAGCTGATGGGGCTGGGCATTGATATGACCAAAGGGCCGATACCGGTCGTACCAGCGCAGCATTATACATGCGGCGGCGTGCTTGTGGGGCTGGATGCGCGCACCGATCTGCCGGGTCTATGGGCGGCAGGCGAAGTGACCGAAAGCGGTCTTCACGGCGCGAACCGGCTTGCCTCCAACAGCCTGCTCGAATGTTTCGTGTTCGGCGAGGCGGCAGCGCGCGATATTCTGGGCCGGTGGGACGAATTGCTTGCGCCGCCCGCGATCAAGGAATGGGATGAAAGCCGCGTCACTGATTCCGACGAGGAGGTCGTGGTCAAGCAGAACTGGACCGAAATCCGCCGCTTCATGTGGAACTATGTCGGCATCGTGCGGACCACCAAGCGGCTCGAACGCGCGCGCAACCGGATCGAGATGATGAACAAGGAAGTGCAGGATTATTACGGCAGCTTCCGCGTCACCACCGATCTGATCGAGCTGCGCAATTTGCTGCAGGCAGCCGAACTGATCGTCAATTCCGCGCTGGAACGCCACGAAAGCCGCGGGCTGCA
>JAHDDJ010000485.1 GCA_020629385.1 Erythrobacter sp. | reverse complement strand
TGCTGATCAACCACCCGCTCGATTGCCCGATTTGCGATCAGGGCGGCGAGTGCGATCTGCAGGACCAGTCGGTCGCCTATGGCCGCGGTGCATCGCGTTATGACGCGAACAAGCGCGCTGTGACCGAGAAATATATGGGTCCGCTGATCAAGACGGTGATGACCCGCTGCATCCATTGTACGCGCTGTGTGCGTTTCTCCGAAGAGATCGCCGGTGTGGACGAAATCGGCGCGCTCTATCGCGGCGAGGATATGCAGATCACGACCTATCTGGAGCAGGCAGCCTCGCATGAGCTGTCCGCCAATGTGATCGATCTGTGCCCGGTCGGGGCGCTGACATCGCGGCCTTACGCGTTCGAAGCGCGTCCGTGGGAATTGAAGAAAACGCTTAGCATCGATGTTTCCGATGCAGTTGGCGCGAATATCCGCCTCGACAGCCGTGGCCGCGAAGTCATGCGCGCACTGCCGCGCATCAATGACGACGTGAACGAGGAATGGCTGTCGGACAAGGCGCGCTATCAGGTCGATGGCCTGACCAAGCGGCGTCTGGACAAGGTGTTCATGAGGAAGCGCGGCAAGCTGACCGAGGCAAGCTGGGAAGAGGCGTTCAAAGCCATTGCCAAAGCGAAGCCGGGCAAGAGCATTGCTGCCATCGCCGGTGATCTGGTCGATTGCGAAACCATGTTTGCAGCCAAGGCGCTGCTCGGCGCGATGGGCAGCACGCTGCTCGAAGGTCGCCAGACCGGCATGGATTACGATGTGTCCTCCCTTGCTGCGGTGAATTTCAATTCGACGCTGGCCGGTATCGAAACCGCTGACGCAATCCTGATCGTGGGTAGCCACGTTCGCAGCGAAGCGGCGCTGGTCAATGTCCGCCTGCGCAAGGCGGCGAAAGCGGGCGCGAAAGTCTTTATCGTCGGGCCGGAATGGGAAACCACCTATCCCGCGACCTTCATCGGTGAAGACGCCAAGGTGCTGCACAAACTGCCGAAAGAGGTTAGCGACGCGTTGAAAGGCGCGGAGCGTCCTGCGATTATCGTGGGCGGTGCGGGTCTTGCGAAAGGCGCGCTGCATCCAGCGCTGAAACTGGCCGAGAAATTCAAGCTGGTGCGAGATGGCTGGAACGGCTTCAACGTGCTGCATATGGCGGCGAGCCGTATGGGCGGGTTGATGCTCGGCTATGCGCAGGCTGGCGGCATCGCTGATATTGCGAAAGCCAAGCCGAAAGTGGTCTTGTCGCTCGGCGCGGACGAGATGGATTTTGAACCGTTTGCCGACAGTCTGAAAGTCTATATCGGCCATCACGGCGACAAAGGCGCGCATTGTGCGGATATTATCCTGCCTGCGGCATCCTACGCCGAAAAAGACGGAACCTACGTCAACACCGAAGGCCGCGTGCAATT
>JAHDDJ010000484.1 GCA_020629385.1 Erythrobacter sp. | reverse complement strand
CCCATGATGTCGCTTTCTTTCATGATCAGCAGGTCTTCACCGTCGATCTTGACTTCGGTGCCCGACCATTTGCCGAACAGCACGCGGTCGCCGGCTTTCACGTCGAGAGCAACGCGGTTGCCTGCATCGTCGCGGGCGCCGTCACCGACGGAGACGACTTCGCCTTCGCTCGGCTTTTCCTGAGCGCTGTCTGGAATGATAATGCCGCCAGCAGTTTTCTGGTCGGCTTCGATACGACGGACCACAACGCGGTCGTGTAGCGGACGAAATGCCATAAGTATGACCTCTTCGTTTGAAGGTTGAATTCACGCTTTGGCACTCTCCGGTCGAGAGTGCCAGCGGGGCGCAAATGGGGAGAGGCGGCCGCAGAGTCAACACATTGTGCCGGAAAATTTCTGCTATTTTGCGGTGAGGTTCAATTGCTCGCGGCGCGCCCAGCGCCAGGTCAGCAATACTGCCGCGCAACCCAGCCCGATCGCAAGACCGATCCATACACCAACGCCTGCAAGCGGTGTGACAAACCCAAAGTACAACGCCAATCCAAAACCCGGCACCCAATAGCTGAAAATCGCAATCCACATCGGCATGCGCGTGTCCTGCAAACCGCGCAAAGCGCCCGCTGCCACGGCTTGCAATCCGTCAACCAGCTGGAAGGCCGCGGCGATGACCAGATAGGTGAGGGCAAAGCTGACCAGAACGGCATTCTCGGGCGCGTCGGGATCAATATAGATGTGCAGCAAGGTACGCGGCATCAGCACCATGGCGGCGCAGGAAATCGCCATAAAGCCGGTGCCGATGAGTATGCCCGACCATCCTGCGCGTTTGACGCCGTCCTTGTCACCCGCGCCGTAGAAATAGCCGACCCGTATCGTCGCCGCTTGCCCGACGCCGTACGGTATCTGGAATGCCAGCGCAGCGATTTGCAGTGCCACGGTATGCGCGGCCAATTGGGCGATGCCGATATTGCCCATCAGAAATGCGGCTGCGCCAAACACCCCTGCCTCGGCGGTGACGGTTAGCGCGATGGGTGTGCCGATCTTCACGATTTGCCAGAACCGCTTCCAGTCAGGCGACCACCAGCGACCGAAAATGTGATAGCGGTGCATCAGCGGGTCGAGCCGGATTGCGATGACGTAAGCGAGCAGGGTCGCCAGTGCGGTAATGATGGTTGCTACAGCTGCGCCGCGGATGCCCATTTCGGGCGCGCCGAAATTACCGAAGATGAAAGCATAGTTCGCCAGCGCATTCACGCCGATACCGCCTGCCGTAATTGCGGTGGCGAAAATCGGACGGCCCAGCGCCGAGACAAAATTGCGCAGGACATTGTTGATCACCATCGGGATCAGCGACCAGATGATGATGACGTTATAGGATATCGCCATGGCGATGACGTCGTCCTGCTG
>JAHDDJ010000483.1 GCA_020629385.1 Erythrobacter sp. | reverse complement strand
ACAACGACAATGGCCTGATCGATGCGGGTGAACCTTTGCTAGAAAACATTTGGGTAGAGCTCTGGCAAGACGCAGATGGCGACGGCCAACCCGATGACATCGACGCCGATGGTGATGTGGATGACGACGACATGCTTGCGATGGACACCACCGACGCCGACGGCCTGTATCTATTTGATAACTTGCTCGCTGGTGATTACATCGTGTCAATTCCGGCCATCGAATGGGATGACAACGGCACGCCAGGGCCTTTGGCTGGCATGCGCTCTTCAACTGGTAACACCCAAGGTGACACCGACAATAATGACAATGGCATCAATCCAACCAACGTTGGTGAAGAAGTGCTGTCTGGTACGGTCACCCTTGGCGACACCGAGCCAACTGGCGAAGATCCTGATAATGATCCAAACACGCCGGACGAAAATGAAAACCTAACCGTCGACTTTGGCTTTGTGCCGATCTACTCACTTGGCAACCAAGTCTGGCAAGACGATAACGACAACGGCCTGATCGATGCGGGTGAACCGTTGCTTGAAAACATTTGGGTCGAGCTTTGGCAAGATGCAGATGGCGACGGCCAACCCGATGATATCGACGCCGATGGTGATGTAGATGACGACGACATGCTTGCTATGGACACCACCGACGCGGACGGCCTGTATCTATTTGATAACTTGCTTGCTGGTGATTACATCGTGTCAATTCCAGCCATCGAATGGGATGACAACGGTACGCCAGGGCCTTTGGCCGGTATGCGCTCTTCAACTGGCGATACGCAAGGCGACACTGACAATAACGACAACGGCATTGACCCAACCAACGTTGGTGAAGAAGTGCTCTCTGCCACAGTCACCCTTGGCGACACCGAACCAACTGGCGAAGATCCAGACAATGATCCAAACACGCCAGATGAAAATGAAAACCTAACCGTCGACTTTGGCTTTGTGCCGGTCTACAGCTTGGGCAACCAAGTGTGGGAAGACGAAAACAACAACGGCGTGATTGACGCGGGCGAACCATTGCTAGAAGGCATTTGGGTTGAGCTATGGCAAGACGCAGATGGCGACGGCCAACCCGATGATATCGACGCCGATGGTGATGTGGATGACGACGACATGCTGGCCATGGACACCACCGATGCCGACGGATACTACTTATTTGAGAACCTGACAGCAGGTGACTACATTGTCTCTATCCCAGCGATTGAGTGGGATGACAATGGCACAGACGGCCCGTTAGCCGGTTACCGCTCTTCAACGGGTGATGATCAAACGGATACTGACAATAACGACAACGGCATCGACCCAACCAACGTTGGTGAAGACGTGTTGTCTGGCACGGTAACCCTTGGCGATACCGAACCAACTGGCGAAGATCCAGATAACGATCCAAACACGCCAGATGAAAATG
>JAHDDJ010000078.1 GCA_020629385.1 Erythrobacter sp. | reverse complement strand
ATCAATTGCTTGCCAAAGTGTCTAGCCGTCTCAAGGAATTGATGGACGAGAACACAATGTGCGGGCGTCTTGGCGGCGATGAATTTGCAATTGTCGTGCGCGATGCCTCGGATAAAGCGTCCGTCGACAAGCTTGCCCGGCGTGTTATTTCGCGTTTGTCGCAGCCTTACGACATCGACCATCACACATTGTATGTCGGAGCCAGTGTCGGCTCTGCGTTCGGTCCGCGTGACGGGAAAACCGTCGAAGAACTGATGCGCAATGCCGATCTGGCTTTGTACCGCGCCAAAGATGATGGTGGCGGCGAATATTGCCAATATGAACCATCCTTGCATGCCCATGCCGAAGAGCGGCGCAAGCTGGAATTCTCGCTTCGCAAAGCTCTTGAACGCGGCGAGATGGAGCTCAATTACCAACCTGTCGTCGATGCAAATTCGGAAGAAGTTCTCAGTTTCGAAGCGCTGCTGCGGTGGAACAGCAAAGAGCACGGATTTGTCAGCCCGGCGAAATTTATCCCGCTGGCTGAAGATACACGCCTGATTATTCCGATCGGCAATTGGGTATTGCAGGAGGCCTGCCGTGAAGCCGCGAATTGGCCGCGCAATATTCGCGTTGCGGTCAACGTGTCCGGCGAGCAACTGGTCGAACCTGATTTTGCATCGAATGTGGTGCAGGCTCTTTCAAGCAGCGGTCTGGATGCAAAACGCCTTGAGATCGAGGTGACAGAGAGCATTTTCCTGCGCGATGCCAATGTGGCACGTGCGGCTCTTGAACAAGTCATTGCTCTGGGTTGTACGGTCGCGCTCGACGATTTCGGTACCGGCTATTCGTCACTCGGTTATCTACGCAAACTCAGCTTCAGCACAATCAAGGTCGATCGTAGCTTCGTACAGGGCGCTGCTCAGAAAAGTGCAGAAAGCATCGCCATCATTCGCGCCGTGGTCGCGATGGCGGAAAGCCTGGAAATGACCACGACTGCCGAGGGCGTTGAAAATGAAGAAGAGGCGGCAATGATCCGCAACTTCGGCTGTAACAAGATCCAGGGTTACTATTTCGGGCGACCGATGCCAGCGCATGAAGCACGGGCATTGTTCAACAACCCTAGCCGCCTACGCGCCTAGTTCTAGGCTTTGGCCAGAGCGTTTACAGCGTTTTCGAACAAAGCCCAGCCGTCCATTCCGCCATGGCGTTCGTCCACTGCCCGTTCGGGGTGAGGCATCATACCCAGCACGTTGCCTGCCGCATTCAGCACGCCGGCGATATCACGCTGTGATCCATTGACGGCATCTTGATAGCGGAACGCGACGCGGCCTTCGCCCTCGAGCCGGTCCAGCGTCGCTTCGTCGGCGAAGTAGTTACCGTCATGATGGGCAACAGGAATGTGGATTGTCTCGCCAGCTTCATAGCCTGCTGTGAACAGCGACTGGCTGTTTTCGACCTTGAGCGGCACAGTCCGGCAGACAAAGTTCTGACTGGCATTGCGCATCAAGGCACCCGGGAGCAAACCGCTTTCGGTGAGAACCTGAAAGCCGTTGCAAACACCCAGAACAGGCACTCCTTTGCCTGCGGCGTCAATCACGGCATTCATGATGGGACTACGCGCTGCCATCGCGCCGGAGCGCAGATAGTCACCATAGGAAAACCCGCCGGGGACCGCGATGAAATCGAGCTTTTCCGGAAGGTCTGCATCGCCATGCCAAACGCGGAACGGCGCGGTGCCTGACACTTTCTCCAACGCCACCGCCATATCGCGATCGCAGTTGGAACCCGGGAAGGTAATGACAGCTGAGCGGAAAGCCATCAGGCGTTTTCCTTCGCTGGCTCCTGCCGCTCGATGCGGTAATTTTCGATCACCATGTTGGCGAGCAGTTTCTGGCACATCGCATCAAGGTCATCGTCCGTGACGCTGTCATCGACATCCAATTCGATCAGCTTACCCGCCCGCACGTCATTGACGCCGTCAAAGCCGAGCGTTTCCAGCTTGTGGTGAATCGCCCGACCTTGAGAATCGAGAACGCCGGGTTTCAATGATACGTGAATGTGAACTTTCATCGGGACGGCCTTTGTTAGCGAATACGGCGATGCGATGCGTGTATTGCGCGCAGCCTATGACGTGCAACACTGTGCAGGGCAAGCCGTCACCGCGATTTTTGCGCGGGAAATGCGCAGATTGCGATTACCCCTCTTCAGGTGGCTTTTTGGCCTTTGCTTCTTCGCTTGGGAGCACAAGGAATGGTATCGCTTTGGCCGGTTGCAGATATTTGCGGGCCAGGGCCAACATGTCATCACCAGTCATCGCTTCATATCTTGCGCGTGTCGTTTTGAATCGCTCAAGATCTTCGGGCTTTGACTGCGCGTGATCGACAATGCCCATCCAGCTTCCATTGCTTTTCAGCCGGTTGTCGAGCGATTCATAGAGAGGTTGGCGGGCGCGGTTCATCAGGTCATCGCTTGGCGCTGCGGCAAGCAGATCGGACAGTGTTTCATCCAGTGCTTTGCGTGTCGCCTCGACCTGACCAACATCGACCGACGCCCCGATCTCAAATACTCCGAAATCGTCAAACCTGCTGCTGAGATTGTTGCCAACGCTCGGAGAATAGGTCTGTCCAAGCTCCTCGCGCAGTTTCTCCGTCAGCATCAGGCGCACCACGCGTGACAGCAGGTTAAATTGCGAAGTTTCAGTCCAGTCGCCGTCATCGGTGGTTGGCCATACATAACGGACCATGGCCTGATCGGGTTCACCATCATGCAGGACTTTCGTTTCGCTGCGGTCTTGCGTGACGGGTACTGCGCGGCGGCCATCATCATAAGCACGAAATGTCTCTTCGCGCTTGGGCAGCGCGCCAAAAGTGCGCGCCACATAATCAATGGCCTTGGCCTCGTCGAAATCGCCGACAATCGCGATTTCGATCGCACCATTGTCCAGACGGTCGGCGATATTGGTGCGCAGCTGATCGTAATCGAGATTTCTGTATGTCTCGATAGGCTCACGAACAAAGCGCGGATCATTGTCGGTCAGCCGAGCATATTGAACCTCGCTATAGGCGGAACCGGGCGTTTTCCCGAGGCGTGCGTAGAAATCGTCGAGGCTTTTGCGCCATGGTCCCAATCCTTCAGGCCGGTAGCCAGGATCGGTGATGAATGCCGCAAGCAATTGCATCTGCAATTCAAGGTCACGCGGGGTGGTTGTTGCAGAGGATATGAAATATTCCCCACCAGCGCTGAACGAACCCGAGACCGATTTTCCGGCGAGTACGGATTGCAGTTCGTCGACGCTATGCTTGCCCAGACCACCGCTGGGCAGAAGCGATGCCAGCGCAGTAGCATTGGGGTTATCGCGAGTTTGCAGCATTTGACCACCATCAATGGCCACGCGGACACTTACCCGGTTGTCAGACAGATCTGTCTGTTTCAAATTCAGCATGACACCATTGGCAAAGCGCAGTGTGCGAATGTCGTAGTCCGCCGTTTTGGTGTCAGAAACAATCGCGCCTGCTTCGCCGAATTCGGTATAACCGAACTCTGTTACACCCTTGTCTTCGGGCGGGGCGACTTCACGTGTGAACGCACTGGCTACGGCTTCGCGTAAAGCTGTTTCACCACCTTCGGGCACGGATTTGCCTGAGAAACGGATTAGCGGTTCCGTCAAATCCAGCGCTTCGGCCCGGAATTCTGCAAGAACCGCTTCGGGTGTGATTGTGGGCACCAGCGCATTGAAGCGGTCCAGCGCTTCTTGCGGCGCGCCGGGCACGCGATCCCCACGCGAGATTGCCGTTGCCACTCCGACAAAACTGCCATTGCTGCGCGTTCCCGCATTGGAAACGGCATTCTGGAAGCTGGTGCGCAAATTGCTGACCTGCTCCGCAATCTCCGCCTCGGTGAAGCCATATTGCATGGCGCGGCGATATTCATCGATGGCAGCATTCAGGCCCCGCACCCATTGCCCTTCAACGGTCGATACGGTGATCTGGGTTGTTCGCGCTTCCTTGAAGAAATCGCTGGTCGACATGCTGGCGCCGCGGAACGGAGGGTCCTCTGTCCTCAGCAGTCTTTGCAAGCGCCGCGATACGATATTGCCACCAATATTGCGCAGCACATTTTTGCGGCGTTGTTCCGCAGTATCGGGCTTCTCCAAATATGGCCCGTGACGCAGGATCGCGATGCTTTCGGTAAGAGCCGGGTCAAGGTAAATACTTGTACGGCCCTTGTCGTCGAAATCCACCGGACCCGCTGCGGGCTGTTCGTCAGACGGCTTGGCTGCCCAATCGGCAAAACGTGTCTTGATTTCCTGTTCGACCAGAGCCGGGTCATAATCACCTACCACAACCATTATGGTATCGGACGGAACATATTCCCTTTCCCAAAAGCCGCGCAGCCCTTCCGCCGTTGCGCCTTCGAGTGTCTCAAGCGTGCCGATGGGTATCCGCGTTGGCAGACGGGCATCGGGATAGCCGAATTCCAGACTGTCGATGATATTCTTCAGCGCGTAACCATTGCGCACGCGGCGTTCGGAGAGGATTACGCCGCGCTCGCGCTCAACCGCTTCGGGCGAAATGGTCAGTTCGCTCACAGTCTCCCGCATCAGCATCAGCGCGGTGCCAAGCAGTTCAGGATCGGTGCGCGGAAGATCGAGCTTGTATTCGGTACGATCAAAACCGGTAGAGGCGTTGGTATCTGCACCAAAGGCCAGCCCCTCGCGTTCCAGCAGCTTGATCATCTCGCCTTCGGGCACATTAGTCGATCCGTTGAAGGCCATGTGCTCGACATAATGGGCAAAGCCCAGCTCATCGGGTTTCTCATCGATTGAGCCAGTCTTGATGATCATCCGGACGAGGGCGGTTCCTTCGGGCCGGTCGTTCTGGCGGATGATGTAGCGCATGCCATTGTCGAGCTTGCCGAAAACCCAGCCAGCTTCAGGCTGGAACTCGCTATCTTCCAGTTCCCAGTCCGCCGCATCCCAACCCACGGTAGGCGGAACGGTCTCCTCTGCCGGTGTCATGACGATAGTCGGCACCGGTTGCTCTTGCGCCGACGCAATGGGCGCAAACGGAACAGTCAATGCGGTTGTCAGGCAAAGCGAAAGTGCGCAGCGCGCGAAAGTCTTTGAATTCATGCGCAGACTGTGCCGGATTACAGCTTAATCCGCAATGACCGGCATGCGCAGGATTACTTCTTCGGTTTGGTATCGCGCAATTTGCCGCGGTGGGCGTTGAGGTCGAAGACTTCACCGGGACTGTTATCCTCGTTGGTGAGGATACCAAGGCGGCGGGCGACTTCCTGATAGGCTTCTTCTTCGCCGCCCAGATCCCGGCGGAACCGGTCCTTATCGAGCTTCTCGTTGGTCTTCATATCCCACAGGCGGCAACCGTCCGGGCTGATTTCGTCGGCAAGGATAACGCGGCTGAAATCGCCATCATACAAGCGGCCGAATTCCAGTTTGAAGTCGACCAGACGGATGTCGATTGCCGCGAACATGCCGCAAAGGAAATCATTCACGCGGATTGCCATGCTGGCAATATCCTGCATCTCTTCCTGGCTAGCCCAGTTAAAGCAGGCGATATGTTCCTCGGCGATCAACGGGTCACCCAAGGCATCATCCTTGTAGCAATATTCGATCAGCGTGTGCGGCAGAGGTTCGCCTTCTTCGAGGCCCAGGCGCTTGCAGATCGATCCTGCGGCAACATTACGCACAACAACTTCGATCGGAACGATCTCGACCTGCCGGACAAGCTGCTCGCGCATGTTCAGGCGGCGGATGAAATGGGTCGGTATGCCGATGTGCGACAGCCGGCTGAACACGAACTCGCTGATGCGGTTGTTGATCACGCCTTTGCCGTTGATCGTGCCTTTTTTCTGCGCGTTGAACGCGGTCGCATCGTCCTTGAAATACTGGATGATGGTGCCCGGTTCAGGGCCTTCATACAGAATTTTGGCTTTGCCTTCGTAAATCTGGCGACGACGCGACATGCATAGTTCCTTCATGGATCGTCCCGGAGATGCATTCCGGGCGAAAAACACCAACGCCCCGGCTGCCGAGCCTAAGACTGCGGCACCGCCGGGGCGTGGAGGCTATTTACCGTGCAATGCAGCAAAGTGCAATCAGTGTGCATACGCTTGCCCCCATCCGGCTCCTCCGCCATGAGGAACGCCGAACATGACCTATTTCTACCGACATTCCGGAATAGTGGTGCAATCGGATTTTCCGGTGCCCGAATGGGATGCGTTTGCGGCTGAACGAACGGCAGTGCCCGATGTCCGCCTTTGTCTGACCGACGAGATTGCTGATGCGCCAGAAGCGGACAGTCATGGTGTCTGGTCTGACGGTGCACTGACCTTTTCCGTCGAGGAAGAGGGCGTCTGGTCGATAGCGGGTGGTTCGAAGATCACGGTCGCGCCCACTGATCTTGCAAGGATGGACGATGCGCGATTGTTCACCCTCGGCAGCGCATGGGGTGCGCTCGGCTATCAACGGGGATGGGCGATGCTGCACGGCAGCTGTGTCTCGCTGGATGGTAAGACGGCTTTGTTTTGCGGCGATGCGGAGCAAGGTAAATCGACAATGGCAGCGGCCATGATAGGCCATGGCGCACAGTTACTGGCCGATGATCTCAGCCGTGTGGATGCCGGGGAAGGGCAGTCGCCACGCATCTATCCGTCTTCTGCACGGATCAAACTCTGGGATAGCGCCATTGCGTATCTTCGGTGGCAAGCGCGAGACAAGAAGCGCGATCATTTCCGGGACGACAAGTATCATTTCGCCATTGATATAGACTCAGGGCACGCCAAACCCCGCAATCTGGATGCAGTGTTTGTCCTTGAGTGGGGAGATCGCATCGCTTGCGACCGATTGCGTGGGATCGACGCGGTGAAAGCATTGAGCGAGGCCAGCATGTATCGCCGCGAATTTCTCGATCTGATGGGCTGCGTTTCCGGTCATGTTGTCGCGGCAACACGTATCGCGGCAGCCATTCCGGTCTATCGCCTGACGCGGCCCAAAGACTTTGCGCTATTGTCCCGGCTGTGTGACACCGTAACAGAGCGTATGAGGGAACCACAGACTGCATGACCATCCGCTTTGAATGTAATGGCGCGGTAGGTGCGCTGATTATCGACCGGGCAGAGCGGCGAAACGCGATATCGCTGGATATGTGGCGCAGTATTCCGGCTTTGCTCGAAGAGGCGGTGGGCACCTCTGGTCTACGCGTCCTGACAGTTCGTTCAGCGGAGGAGGGCAGCGCTTTCAGCGCAGGCGCTGATATTCGCGAGATGCTGGACAATGCCGCCGATGCTGCATGGCGCGCTGCCAATCAGGATGCGATATTCGCCGCGCAATACCAGCTGACGCGGTTTCCTTTGCCGACGATCGCATTTGTCGAGGGCGATTGCATCGGCGGTGGGTGCGGACTGGCCTTGGCTTGCGACATCCGGGTTGCGACGCCGCAAGCGCGCTTTGGCATTACCCCGGCCAAACTCGGGCTGGTCTATCCCTTTCACGATATCAAATTGCTGGTTGATCTGGTCGGGCCGGGGCAGGCCAAGCGGCTGCTATACACCGGCGGTTTGATTGACGCGATCGAGGCGCGCGATATCGGTTTGGTCGAAATAATTGCCAGCGCGTCCGATATGCTGGAGCGCCAGATCGCCGATGCCTCGCCGCGATCGAACCGGGCGATGAAACAATTCATCCGCCAATGTGTTGATGGTCAGAGTGAGGATGACGACGCGACGCGGGCTGTCTTTGCCGATGCGTTCGAAAGCGCCGACTTCCGCGAGGGGACTGAGGCTTTTATCGCGAAACGCAAGGCACAGTTTCCCGATTGAAAACAGAATATTATCGCAAGGAGCGAAGAGACCATGGACATTGCCAAGCTGATGTATCGCGACGGGCTGATGGATGGTCAGCGCATTCTGGTCACCGGTGGCGGCACCGGACTTGGCCGCGAAATGACCGAGGCGTTTCTCAAACTCGGCGCCGATGTCCATATTTGCGGACGTCGCCAGAACAAGCTGGACGAGGCTGCGCAGGAATTGATGGACACTCATGGCGGGAAAGTGACCGGCCATGCCTGTGACATCCGAGATCAGGATGCAGTGGCCGCGATGGTCGATGCCATCTGGGAAGAAGGCGGCGCTCTGACCGGCGTGGTCAACAATGCGGCGGGCAATTTCATCAGCCGGACGGAAGACCTTTCCGCCAATGGTTTTAACGCCATTGCCGATATCGTGTTTCGCGGGACGTTCTATGTCACGCACACCATTGGCAAACGGTTGATCGATGAAGGCAAGAGCGCCAGCTTCCTCTCGATCCTCACGACATGGGTGTGGAATGGCGGCCCGTTTGTGGTTCCATCAGCCATGTCGAAATCCGCGATCAACACTATGACGCAGAGCCTCGCCGTCGAATGGGGCCGCTACGGCTTGCGCTTCAACGCGATTGCGCCGGGCCTCTTCCCGACTGACGGGATGAGTGCGCGCCTGTCACCGGGCGGACGCGGCGACAATTCAAACGACCGGATGAACCCGATGGGCCGCCACGGCGAAATGCACGAATTGGCCAATCTCGCCGTATTCCTGATGGGACCCGGCGCGGAATGGGTGAACGGCCAGACCATCGCCATCGACGGTGCAGGCTATCAGGCGACCGGCGGCAATTTCTACCAGATGCTCAGCCCGCTTGGTGACGAGGAATGGGACCAGATGCGCCAGATGATCAAAGGCACCAATGCCAAGGACAAGGC
>JAHDDJ010000077.1 GCA_020629385.1 Erythrobacter sp. | reverse complement strand
GTCGCGTCCAAGTGGGCGAACGAAGTTGCCGGCGCAGGGTCGGTAAGGTCATCGGCAGGAACGTAGATTGCCTGAACCGAGGTAATCGAACCCTTGGTCGTCGAGGTAATACGCTCTTGCAGGTTACCCATGTCGGTCGACAGGGTAGGCTGATAACCCACAGCCGAAGGAATACGGCCGAGAAGTGCGGACACTTCCGAACCCGCCTGCGTGAAGCGGAAGATGTTGTCGACGAAGAACAGAACGTCCTGACCTTCCTGGTCACGGAAATATTCCGCCATTGTCAGACCGGAAAGAGCAACACGGGCACGCGCACCAGGAGGCTCGTTCATCTGACCGAACACCAGAGCAACCTTCGAGCCTTCGGAGATTGCTTCGCCCGCGTCGTTCTTGGCGATAACGCCAGCGTCGAGGAATTCGTGATAAAGGTCGTTACCTTCGCGGGTACGCTCACCCACACCGGCGAACACGGACACGCCGCCGTGACCCTTTGCGATGTTGTTGATCAGTTCCTGAATAAGAACCGTCTTGCCAACGCCCGCACCGCCGAACAGACCAATCTTACCACCCTTTGCGTAAGGGGCGAGAAGGTCGATAACTTTAATGCCGGTGACGAGGATCGCAGCATCGGTCGACTGGTCGACGAAAGCAGGAGCCTCTGCGTGGATCGGAGCGGTTTGTTCTGCGCCGATTGGGCCGCGCATGTCGATGGGTTCGCCCACAACGTTCATGATCCGGCCGAGTGTTTTCGGGCCAACCGGCACAGAAATCTGCTGGCCGGTGGAGATCACTTCCTGACCGCGCGTGAGACCTTCGGTCGCATCCATCGCGATAGTGCGAACGGTGTTTTCACCAAGGTGCTGGGCAACTTCGAGAACCAGTGTCTGGTCGCCATTCTTGGTTTCCAGCGCGGTCAGAATTGCGGGCAGTTCACCGGGGAACGCCACGTCGACGACAGCGCCGATGACCTGGGCGATCGTGCCGTTGGTCGATTGGTTGAGTACGGGTGCGGTAGCCATGGTTTCTTCCTTAGCCTTCAATTCTTACAGCGCTTCTGCGCCAGCAATAATTTCAATGAGTTCAGTGGTAATCGCGGCCTGACGGCTGCGGTTATACTGGATGGTAAGCTTGTTGATCAGATCGCCCGCATTGCGCGTCGCGTTGTCCATTGCGGTCATCGATGCGCCCTGTTCGGAAGCAGCGATTTCCAGCAATGCGCCGAAGATCTGCGTCTTCACATAACGTGGCAGCAATTCTTCGAGGATTTCCTCTTCGCCCGGCTCATATTCAACCACGGCATCGCTATCCGCAGCGCTTTCAGGCGCAGGGACGGGGATGATCTGGTCGATGGTCGGGTCTTGCGCGAGGGCCGACTTGAATGTCGGATAGACCAGGTGGGCAACATCGAATTTGCCCGCAGCATACATTTCGACCAGTTCGTCTGCGATTTGTGCGGCTTCGTCAAAGCCGGGGTCGCGAACGTTGCTGGTGTCGAAATGGGTGCCGATCTGGCTGGGGAAGTTACGCTTCAGCGGCGCACGGCCCTTTTTGCCGACAAGGTAGAATTCCACCGTCTTGCCGGCCGCAGCCAATTCCTGAGCCTTGGCAGTGGCAGCGCGAACGAGGTTCGAGTTCAAACCGCCGCACAGACCTTTGTCGGTATTCACAACCACCAGAAGGTGGCGCTGGTCCGAACCCGTACCTGCGAGCAGTTTCGGCGCATCGTCACCCGACACCTTGGAGGCGAGGGCGGCCATGACCGAAGCCAGACGGTCCGAATAGGGACGCGCAGCTTCTGCAGCTGCCTGCGCCTTGCGGAGCTTGGCAGCGGCGACCATTTGCTTGGCCTTGGTGATCTTCTGGGTCGATTTGACCGACCCGATCCGATCCTTGAGTTCTTTAAGGCTTGCCATGTCGGCTCCCTATTCGTCTCTCAGGCTTAAGCGAATTGCTTGGCGAATGCGTCGAGTGCTTTGACGGTGTCGTCTTTCACATCGTCGAACTTGCCGCTGGTGCGGATCGTTGCGAGAATGTCAGCGTGCTCGCTGCGCATATAGCTCAGCATGGCGGCTTCATATTCGTTCACGCGGTCAACAGCGACATCATCGAGATAGCCGTTGGTGCCTGCGAAGATAGACACGGTCTGCTCTTCGAACGGCATTGGCGAGAACTGCGGCTGCTTGAGCAGCTCGGTCAGGCGTGCACCACGGTTGAGCAGTTTCTGCGTCGAAGCGTCGAGGTCCGAACCGAACTGCGCGAAGGCCGCCATTTCGCGGTACTGCGCCAGCTCCAGCTTGATCGAGCCCGAAACCTTCTTCATCGCCTTGGTCTGGGCGGCACCGCCCACACGGCTAACCGACAGACCCACGTTAATCGCGGGGCGGATACCCTGATAGAACAGGTCGGTTTCAAGGAAGATCTGGCCGTCGGTGATCGAAATCACGTTGGTCGGAATATAGGCAGACACGTCGCCGGCCTGCGTTTCGATGATCGGCAATGCGGTCAGCGAGCCGCCGCCATTGTCGTCATTCATTTTCGCGGCACGCTCGAGCAGACGCGAGTGGAGATAGAAAACGTCACCCGGATATGCTTCACGGCCCGGAGGGCGACGCAGCAGCAGCGACATCTGACGATAAGCCACAGCCTGCTTGGAAAGGTCATCATACACGATCACGGCGTGCATGCCGTTATCGCGGAAGAACTCACCCATCGCGCAGCCTGTGTAGGGCGCGAGGAACTGCAGCGGGGCAGGCTCCGAAGCGGTTGCAGCGACCACGATGGAATATTCCATTGCGCCGTTTTCTTCGAGGCTCTTCACGATCTGCGCAACGGTCGAACGCTTCTGGCCGACAGCAACGTAGATGCAGTAGAGTTTCTGCTTCTCGTCGTCGCCCTGATGCGCTTCCTTCTGGTTGATGAAGGTGTCGATCGCGACAGCCGATTTACCGGTCTGGCGGTCACCGATGATCAGCTCACGCTGGCCGCGGCCAACCGGAACGAGCGCGTCAATCGCCTTGAGGCCGGACTGCACAGGCTCATCCACCGATTTACGCGGGATGATGCCGGGCGCCTTGACTTCGACACGGCTACGCTCGGTCGCTTCGATCGGGCCTTTGCCGTCAATCGGATTACCCAGAGCGTCAACCACGCGGCCCAGCAGGCCTTTGCCAACCGGAACGTCCACAATGGTGCCGGTCCGCTTGACCACGTCGCCTTCTTTGATCTCGGCGTCGGAACCGAAGATCACGACACCGACATTGTCAGCTTCGAGGTTCAGCGCCATGCCCTGAACACCGTTGGAGAATTCGACCATCTCACCAGCCTGGACATTGTCGAGGCCGTGGATACGGGCGATACCGTCACCAACGGAGAGAACGGAACCGACTTCGCTGACTTCAGCTTCGGTGCCGAAATTGGCGATCTGGTCCTTGATGACCTTGGAGATTTCTGCTGCGCGGATTTCCATGGAAATAACCTTTTCCTGTCGGGCGAACCGCCCTTAGGCCTTCATAGCCTGGGCAAGTGAATTGAGACGGGTGCGGATCGAGCCGTCAATACGCTTCGATCCAATGGTAACGACGATGCCGCCCAGAAGGTCCGGATCAACATCGGCTGAAAGTTTTACGGTGCGGCCTTCGCGTGCGGTCAGCTTGTCTTTCAAGGTCGAAAGCTGGCTGTCCGAAAGGGCATGCGCGCTGGTGACAGTGGCTGTCACTTCGCCGCGCTGTGCCGCTGCGATGGTGCCGAAGGCGCGGATCATGCCAGGCAGATCGCCAAGACGACGGTTGCCGGCAAGTACGCCAAGGAAGTTCTGCGTCAGGTCCGAAACCTTCAGCTTTTTGCCAACACTCGCGATTGCCTTTGCCGCATCATCGCGGCTGACTTGCGGGTTGGTGATAAGATTGTTCAGCACGTCCGATTCGCCCAGAGCTGCGTGCAGCTTGTCGAGATCGGATTCGACTGCGCTAACGCCTCCGTCCTTTGGCCCAGCTTCTGAAGCAAGGTCGAACAAAGCAGATGCGTAACGCCCTGCTAGGCTAGCCTGAATACCGGCGGAGTTCTCCACGCGTTTGGTCCTCTTGGGTCCGGAAAATAACGATGCATCAGCTTTGTCTTAAAAGGCGGCGGAATCACGACCTCTGCAAAGCTGGCGCGCCCCTATCATCGGGTATGCTGCGATGCAACCCGAGTCTTGAGCATCAGCGATAAATCCTGCACAAGTTTGCTAAAGGGAGAAAATAATGCACACCACACCACTGGCCCCGAAATGCGGCGTTGAGGTCACCGGTATCCAGCTTGCCGAGGCGCAAGGCGATGCGCTGGATGCGATCAGGCAGACCATCTACCAACACGGTGTTGCCGTCTTCCGTGATCAGGATTTCTCCCCCGAAGATCACATCGCCTTTGCCAAGCGCTGGGGCGGGATCGATATCAACAATTACTTCCCGCTGGAGGACGAATATCCGGAAATCGCCGTGGTGCGCAAAAAACCTGATCAGGAGACCAATATTGGCGGAGCGTGGCATACCGACCATTCCTATGACCAGATCCCGGCGATGGGCTCGATCCTTGTGGCGCGCACGTTGCCTCCCCAGGGCGGGGACACGCTGTTCGCCCATATGGGGGCGGCCTATGATGCGTTGTCGGACGAATTGAAGGCGGAAATTGCCGGGCTGGAGGCTTTCCATACGGCAGACCACGTCTATTCGCCCGATGGCGCCTATGCCAAAACCGATATGGGAAGCGAGCTGCGCGGTCAGGAGCTGAAAACCGGCGCTACCCATCCGGTTGTGATCCGCCACCCGCATACGGGCCGCAAGCTGCTTTATGTGAATTATGCATTCACGATCAATTTCGTCGGCAAGACGCGCGAGGAAAGCCTGCCGCTTTTGCAGCAACTGTTCGCGGCAGCGCTAACCGATGACAACCAGTGTCGCGTCGAATGGGCACCGGGGTCGGTGGCGATCTGGGACAACCGGACGACGTGGCACAATGCGCTGAACGACTATCACGGCCATGCGCGCGAGATGCACCGCATTACCTTAAGTGGCGAAGCGCTGGCAGCTTAGGGCTCCTTCACCTCGCAGCTATACACCAAGCGTTCGTTCGGGCGTTCCGGCAACAACGCCGTCACACCTCCCTGCATATCGCCGAGCTTGGCGGCTGCATCATCGGTGCTGCATTTGGGCGGGGCGTATTTGCCGCGTTCACTGCGCGCATTCGCCATCGCGCTTCGGCTGAGCAGATAGCGGTCGGTGCGGAAGGTCTTGCTGTCGGGATCGTAGCGATTGACCGAGACGGCGTCTTCCTGATTGGGCACGAACACGCGTGACCATGTGCCGCCGCTATAGCCATATTGCGTACGGCCATTGACGCAGCCATCCTCGCTCCATTCCAGTTCGATCGCCTCGCTCGGGGAGCCAGTAATGCGGCTGCGGTCGACTTCAAGCGTGCAAATCAAGGTTCCGTTATTGGCCGCAGCGACTTCAGGGTCATCGCTATCGCCATCTTCTGCCATCGCGGCGTTGACCTTGCGGTCTATCGCATCAAGCCCGGGGCGGGTGAACCAGAGGGCGAGCGCGGCAATTAGCGCAATGGCCGAAACCGTGCCTGCAATCATCAAGGTACGCTCTCCCTGATAATCCTCATCCTGAAGGCCGGCTTGCCGTGCCTGCCACGCGACCACGCCCGCGCCCGTGCCCAGCAATACGAGCAGAAACGCGAACGCCATGGCGTTTTCACGGTCTTCCTGAACATCCATTTCTGCTTCGAGCTGGACCCGGTCGCGTTTTGTGCGCCGTTGTTCAGCACGCTGGGCCATCTCGGTGCGCGCCGCCGCCTGTTCGCGTTCAATTCTTTCGCGTTCGGCCTCGTCCAGATCGGCAAGGCTGCGGCACGGCAACGCGTTGACCGTGGCCGTCACGCCATTGGCGCGAAGGAATGGCAACAATTCCCGGGTCGAAACCGCAAAGAAGAATTCCGCATCCGATCCGCCCGAATCCGCGCCGAAACTGTTGACGCCCAACACGCGCCCGCACCCGTCAAGCAAAGGCCCGCCCGAATTGCCGCGCGCAATCGGCGCGGTGTGTAAAATTGTATCGAATTGCCGGCTGGGCCGCGCGCCGGACAGGAAGCCGCGGCTCTTCACCGGCGGCTGCGAATTGAAAATATCGTTGATGTCGAGACCCTGCGCCCGGTCGACATTCATCGGATAGCCGACCGCCGACACTTCGCCGCTGTCACGGTCTGCATCGCCGGAGATAGTAAGTTTCGGTAGCCGCAAATCACCGGTAATTTCGATCAGGGCCAGATCGTTTCGCGGACTGACGGCGATGATCTTTGCATAACCCGAATCGTTGCCCTCCGACGGTACAACGCCGATCCGCAGTGTGTCATCCATCACCGCATCGCGCACCACATGGGCATTGGTGACAATGCGCGTCGGGGTAACCGCAAATCCGCTACCATGGCTGACGGGAAACAGCTCGTTGCCATCTGTACCGATGATGACCACGCGCACGACACCGCGTGCGGCTGCATTGATATCGGCAGGGTCGGCTTTCGCGACAATGGGGGCGATTACGCCGAGAATGGCAGTGAGGGATAGGAGAAAACGCATCATATTCTGCGCGTTTAGGCAGCGGTGACATTGACCGCAAGCTTTGGGAAGCGGTGACCGTGTGATCCAGCTATCTGGCGGTGACAACTTCCTGATGGCATAAGGCCCTGATGGCATAAGGCAAAGCGCATGGCTGACACATTTCTTACCGATGACGAACGCTGGCAGATCGCGCTTGCGAAGGATCGCAGCTTTGACGGCGTGTTTGTTACAGGCGTGCATTCGACAGGGATTTACTGCCGGCCTAGTTGCCCGGCCCGGGCTCCCAAACGGCAGAATGTGAAATTCTATGCGACCTGCGCCGATGCAGAAGCAGCGGGTTTGCGGGCCTGTAAACGCTGCACGCCGGAAAGTATCGCGCCCGACGAGAAGGCAGTGCTGCAATGTCTCGACGCGTTGCAGGCAAGCGAGGCCGCTGTGCCGTTGGAGAAGCTCGGCATACTTACCGGTTACTCGCCCACGCATCTGCAGCGGGTTTTCAAACGCAGTGTCGGCATGTCACCGGCCGCCTATCATCGTGCCTTGCGGCGCGAGCGGGCCGGGGAGGCGTTGACCGCGAGCGAGAGCGTGACCAATGCCGTGTATGATGCGGGCTATTCCGCACCCTCGCGCTTTTACGATGAAAACAAGGAACGACTTGGCATGAGCCCATCAGCATGGCGCGACGGTGGCCGTGGAACCACAATTCACTTTGCGATTACGTCCACCAGTCTCGGTGAAATGCTTGTCGCAGCAACTGATAAAGGCGTCTGCCGCCTGTCCTTTGCGGAAGGCCGCGATGATCTGGAAAGGCGTTTCCCCAATGCCGATCTGGTTGAAGGTGGCGCCGAGTTTGAAGCGCTGCTCGGTCAAGTGATCGAAGCGGTCGAGAAACCCGGCCATGCACCGCATATCCCGCTCGATGTCAAAGGCACCGCTTTTCAAGAAGCTGTGTGGCAGCAATTGCGCCAAATTCCGCCGGGTGAAACGCGCACCTACGCGCAAATCGCGGCAGCGGCGGGAAATCCCAAAGCTGTCCGCGCAGCGGGTACGGCCAATGGAGCCAACACCGTTGCAGTGCTGATCCCGTGTCACAGGGTTGTACGATCTGACGGTTCGGTCGGCGGCTATGCCTATGGTCCGGACATCAAGCGCGAATTGTTGCGCCGCGAAAGTGGGGAAGCAGACCTGTTTTCGGATTGACTTGATCTGTAAAATCCGCTCCCTCGCCATTCGATAAGGAGAGGGGCATGAGCGTGTCGCACGCAGCACAATCGGACAAATCCACCTTGCTGAAGATTTGGGAATTTCCGCTGGTCGCATTGATCGTGGGGTTGGCTGCGATTGTGGGTGTTGTGGCTTTGGCTAGTTGGCTGTTCTCGTTTCTGCCGACAACAGGAACCTTGGCCTACGACCAGACAATCAGGACGGTGTTGGTGGTCGCAGCGGTCTATATCGTTTACAAACTCGTCATTCCGCGCCTCGGCGCGCACAAGAAAGACGATCTGCCATTTGCCGGTTCACTGACCGATACGGTGCTGGGTGTCGCAGTCGGCGCTGCGATTTTCACGACAGTAGTTGGTGTGGCAGCTGCGGTGGGCGCTTATCGAATTCTCGGCTGGGGTGGTACGCAAGATTTGTTGTCCATCGTCCTCATAACTGGAGTATTTGCGGGTTTCGTTGAAGAGGTCGTGTTGCGCGGGATCATTTTCCGATGGTTGGAAGAATTTGCCGGAAGTTGGTTGGCTTTGGTCGTTAGTGCGCTTCTGTTTGGGTTTATGCACTACAATAACCCGAATGGCGATCTGCGCGCATCAATCTTCATCGCTGTCGAAGCCGGTATCCTGCTCGGCGGTGCCTATATGCTGACACGCAATTTGTGGCTGGCGATCGGTCTTCATGCCGGGTGGAATGTGACGCAAGGGTTTGTCTGGGGCGTGCCTGTATCGGGCAACCCCTTCGTTGGTATGGTCGAAAGCGGGCTGTACGGGCCAGACTGGCTGTCCGGCGGCGCATTCGGACTGGAAGCCTCGGTCATTGCACTCGTCATCGCCACAAGTGCGGGCATTTGGATGGTCTGGCAGGCCAAGAAAGCAGGCCATGTCGTGCGTCCCATGTGGTCGCGTGGTGACGAGCCTTTGCC
>JAHDDJ010000482.1 GCA_020629385.1 Erythrobacter sp. | reverse complement strand
GAACATTATCTGGTCGTGGGCGCGATTTTGTTCGTGCTCGGCGTGCTTGGGATTTTCCTCAACCGCAAGAACATTATTGTGATCCTGATGGCGATCGAACTGATCCTGCTGTCGGTAAACATCCAGCTGGTCGCCTTCAGCGCGTTCCTGAACGACATGGTGGGACAGGTATTTGCGATGTTCGTGCTGACCGTTGCTGCGGGCGAGGCGGCCATCGGGCTGGCCATTCTCGTGATTTACTTCCGTGGTCGCGGCACCATCGCCGTCGATGACGTCAACCGGATGAAGGGATAAGCACCCGTGCATAGCTGGATTATCCCGATTGTCTTCCTGCCCTTGCTGGCGGCCATCATCGGCGGCCTCGGCAACAAGGCGCTGGGCAATACGGTTGTCAAAACCATCACCACTGGCGCGCTGTTCATTTCCTGCGCGCTTAGCTGGCCGATCTTCATCGGCTTCCTGACTGGCGGGATGACCGCAGAAGTCGTGCCTGTCCTGCAATGGGTCCAGTCAGGCGATCTGACATTTGACTGGGAATTGCGCGTCGATGCGCTGACAGCGGTAATGCTGGTGGTTATCACCACCGTATCCGCATTGGTGCACCTGTATAGCTGGGGCTATATGGACGAAGACCCGGACCAGCCGCGCTTCTTTGCCTATCTCAGCCTGTTCACCTTCGCCATGCTGATGCTGGTGACCGCTGATAACCTCGTCCAGATGTTCTTCGGTTGGGAAGGGGTGGGCCTTGCATCCTACCTGCTCATCGGTTTCTGGTTCAAGAAGCCGAGCGCCAATGCTGCGGCGATCAAGGCTTTCGTAGTCAACCGCGTGGGCGATCTCGGCTTTATGCTGGGTATCTTCGGAACGTTCCTGGTATTCGGCACCACGTCGATCCCTGAAATTCTCGCGGCTGCTCCTGCAATGAGCGGCTCGGACATAACCTTCCTCGGCTATCGCCTGATGACGATGGATATTCTGTGTATCCTGCTGTTCATCGGCGCGATGGGTAAGTCGGCGCAGCTGGGCCTGCACACCTGGCTACCCGACGCGATGGAAGGCCCGACCCCGGTTTCCGCGCTGATCCACGCGGCTACCATGGTTACGGCAGGCGTGTTTATGGTGTGCCGCCTGTCACCGATGTTTGAAACAGCCCCGACCGCTTTGGCCATTGTGACCTTTGTCGGCGCGGCGACGTGTATTTTCGCCGCTACGATTGGCACCACGCAATGGGACATCAAGCGAGTGATCGCATATTCAACCTGTTCGCAGCTCGGTTATATGTTCTTCGCTGCTGGTGTGGGTGCTTACGGCGTGGCCATGTTCCACCTGTTCACGCACGCATTCTTCAAAGCGCTGCTGTTCTTGGGTGCCGGCTCAGTCATTCATGCGATGCATCACGAGCAGGACATGCG
>JAHDDJ010000481.1 GCA_020629385.1 Erythrobacter sp. | reverse complement strand
TATCCGGACCTTGCCAAAAAATACGAGGCGGAACTGGTCCCGTTCTTTCTGGAATCCATTTATGACAAGCCTGAGCTGATCCAGCCCGACCGCATCCATCCTACCGAGGAAGGGATCGAGACCCTGGTCGGTGCAACTGTCAGTGCAGTGCAGCAGGCGTTACCCGAAGGCGAATAAGATGCTCACTCGACCCGAGTTACCTGACCGCCCTGAACGCGCCAAATAGCTGCTTCTTCGCGGATAGCTGCGAATGGTGAGAGTTCGGTTCCTGTCAGCCAGATTTGTGCGCCGCTGTCGCGCAATCGTTCGAACAGAGCCTCTCGCCGGACCGGGTCAATATGGGCGGCAACCTCGTCCAGAAGTAACAGGTTAGGGCGGCCGCGCGCAGCAAGATTGGCGTGAGCAAGAACGATTGCGATCAGCATCGCTTTCTGCTCGCCTGTTGAACAACTTGCCGCCGGAGCATCCTTTCCTGCCATGGTCACAACTAGCTCGTCACGGTGAGGACCGATCAGAGTACGCGAGGCGCCGCGATCCTGGCGGCGGTTGTCGCGCAATGCCTGCGCCAACTCGCTTTCAACCAGTGGGCCGCCATTGGCATAGGACAGGGCAGGGCGCGCAAAGGGTTCTTCGGGCAAGGCAGCCAGCTCTTCCATGATGCGGGAGATGACCATAGCGCGGCCTGCTGCGAGACGGGCGCCATGTTCCGCCAATTGCGCTTCGACACCATCCAGCCACGCAGGATCGGGCGTGCGATCGTCGGAAAGGAGCTTGTTGCGTTCTCTCAGTGCCGCTTCATAGCGCGTGGCGTGCCGTGCATGGAGCGGGTCGAGCGCCAATGCCATTCGGTCCACAAAGCGCCGCCGTGCCCCTGCGCTATCGGTAAACAGCCGGTCCATCGCGGGCGTCAGCCAGCCGATGGATAGCCATTCGCCCAAGCTTACCGCGCTCGCCTCGCTGCTATTGATACGCACCATGCGCCGTCCGGGGCGCGCCGGATCCACATAGCTGCCAAGCCGCACAGGTTCGTCACTGTCGCCGCTGGTGAGTGAAGCACCAATCGCCAGACCACCTGTGCCTGCATTTCCAGCCATTTCGCCCAGAGCAGCACGGCGAAGGCCGCGCCCGGGTGCGAATAGCGAGATTGCTTCCAGCACATTGGTTTTCCCCGCGCCATTCTCGCCAACCAGCAGATTGAACCGGCGCGTGTCATCGAGCCGTGTTTCGGCATGATTGCGGAATTGGGAGAGGGTGATCTGGTCGAGTGCCATTGCTCAAATGGCCCTAGCCAGCCTGATAAATTCGCGCCACTGAAAACACAAAACCAACAGTTGGCAAATTTCACCAACATTCAGCATCCGTTAATATTTCAGAAACGCTGTTTCTGGCGGAAAACCCCAGAATTCCGCCATTT
>JAHDDJ010000076.1 GCA_020629385.1 Erythrobacter sp. | reverse complement strand
GCAATGGCTTCGCGCGTTGCCCATAGCTTGTGATGGCGCCGCTCCGGATTTTTCAAAGCCGCTTCGACAGCATGCTTGCCCCAAAGGCGAATCTGGCCCGAGCTAGCCCGCCCGCTGCCGCGACCACCTTGCATCCGGCCTGCGCGCCCTCTCAAGGCCCGTTTGCGATCACCCTTAGCCATGAAAACTCCTCAGAATTTCAGCGAAAATGTAGCTGATTTGCGCGCCATGCCATTGGCCCCATTGACAGGCAAGCGCAGCTTCGCCATTGGGGCGCCTCTCGGCAGGGAATACACGGAAACGTGATGACCTTACGGGCGGATTCTCCCGCCAATGCAAGCCAGTGGACAGGTGGCCGAGTGGTTAAAGGCAGCAGACTGTAAATCTGCCCGCGCAAGCGTACATAGGTTCGAATCCTATCCTGTCCACCACTTGCCCTTGTCTCGGCTTTGTCCTGCATCTCATTGATTTGCGACGCTTCTCGCGATTGTTTTTCGTCGCGCAAAGTGATGCATTTTCGCCACGTAATAACAAAGTTGCGTGCAGAAACGCATTCTGCGGATTGTGTGTCGCGGCATACCTATGCATTGATTGAAAGTAAGGAGGTCAGCGGCGCGATCAAAGACGCGGCACCTCCGGACAAACAGCACCCGAAATCGGGGCGTTAACAAAGGGAAGAGGATGAGAAAAACACTCCTGAATTCGACCGCATTGGTCGGAGCATTTGGTCTCGCATTGACAGCCAACAGCGCAATGGCGCAGGATTCGGCTGACGATGGCGCAGAAGAAGTCGATGAAAATGTGATCATCGTGACGGCTACCCGCCGTGCCGAAGACGTGCAGGAAATTCCGATTGCTGTTACGGCCGTCAGCCCTGTTCAGCTGGAACGCCAGGGCGTGGTCAATGTTCAGGAAATCACCTCGGTTTCGCCTAGCTTCTCGACCTCTGCCGCTCAAACGGCGTCTGGATCGGTCGTACTGCGTATTCGCGGTATCGGCACAACTTCAAACAATATCGGTTTCGAGAGCGCGGTCGGCATTTTCGTCGATGGCGCTTATCAATCGCGTCCAGCAGTCGCACTTTCTGAATTCGTTGATGTGGAGCGAGTGGAAGTTCTGCGTGGTCCGCAGGGAACACTATTCGGACGCAATACTTCTGCGGGTGCTTTGAACATCACCAATGTCCGCCCTGATCTCAGCGACTTCGGCGGCTTTGCAAATCTTACCTACGGCAATCGCGACCTCATGAGCGTACAAGGCGCTGTGAACGTGCCAATCTCGCAAGACACTTTGGCACTTCGTGTTACGGGTGCATATCGTCAGCGTGACGGCTACATTGATGTTGTGGATGCAACTGGTGCCAAGATTGGCGAATCCAATGGTGCAGACCAATATCTGCTTCGCGGGCAGCTTGGTTGGGAAACTGAGGGCGGCATTCGCGGCCGCTTGATCGCAGACTATTCCGAAAGCACAGCAGGTGTTGGCGCTGCGGTTGAAGTACGGCAGTCACCGCTGGAAACCGGCGGCGTATTTGGCCTTGTCGGCCTCGGCGCACGTGGCGGCATGGCCGGGCCCGATGTGGCGATCAGCGTGTTTGATACAGTTGCAGCTGAAAAGGCGGTCGACAATCGTATTGCGACGGCGAATTTCGCGCCGATTACAAATGTGGATCAATGGGGTATAACAGGCGAGATCGAAGTTCCTGTCGGTGATAATGCTGATCTTATTTATATTGGTTCATACCGTGAGTTTAGCGCATTTGAACGTTACGATTCTGACTTCTCTGGAATCGATGTTTTCAATGTAGATGGAAACTTCACTGACATTGAAACGATGACTCACGAACTGCGTTTGCAGGGTGATGCGTTTGATGGCCGGTTAAGCTGGCTCGTTGGCGGTTATTATTCGAAAGAAGATATCTCGCAGGCGGTTAGCTTCTCGCTAGGTGCTGATTACGATGCGTTAATCGGTGCTCTGTTCGGCGGCGCAGCCGGGCCCGCACCATTGCAGCTGTTCTCGGGTGGCGTAAGCCCCGCAGGTACGACAAACACCAACCTGTATGCGCAGAACAGCAAGAGCTGGTCGATATTCACGCATAACACGCTGGATATCACGGACAGGTTGAGCCTGACGGTTGGTCTGCGTTATTCTGACGAAAGCAAGGATGGCTCGTTCGCGCAAGGCGGCAACACCAACCAGATTTGCCCGGCAATCCTGGCATCTATTGCCGGCGGTGGTGTGCCAGCAAACCTGATCACGCCAGTTTTCGGAACAGGCTGTTTCGCGTTTACCGCGCCGGCTGATTTGCCGCAGGCTGCGGTCTTCCCGCTGCCACGGACGTTCAATTCGGAATTCAGCGATTCCGAACTGATCTACACCGGTAAAATCAGTTATGCCTTTGCTGCTCCGGTTAACGTCTATGCCAGCTTTACGCACGGCTATAAATCAGGCGGTTTCAACCTCGACTCTACAGCAGCGGCGGGTGGCGCCGATCCTCGCTTTGCTTCGGAAGAAGTTGATGCCTACGAAATTGGTCTCAAAGCCAGCTTGATCGATGATGCCGTAACATTGAATGTCGCTGCATTCCGCGAGGAATTCACGAACTTCCAGGTTCTTGAATTCACCGGCGCGCAATTCCAGACATTCAACGTTCCAAAAGCGAACACGCAAGGTCTGGAAATCGAGGCGACGATCCGCCCAAGCGATAATCTGACGGTAAATTCAGGTGTTACATACACCGATGCCAACTATCCTGACGATTGTGCCGGCACACAAACTGCCAATAACGTGGTCAATCTGTGCGGCAACTCGCTTACCAACGCGCCACGGATCGTTGGTATAATGGGGGCAACTTACGAGAAGGATCTGGGTAATTACCTTGACTTCTTCATGACCGCTCAGGCTCGCTTTGAAGGTGATCGCCGGACATCGACCCAGGCGTTCGATCCTGCCAATCCGGCAGCTCGCATTCCGGTTCCGTTCGATGTTCAGGACAGCAACACCAAAATCAATCTGCGTGCCGGTATCGGTGCTCAGGATGACAGCTGGGCGATCGAAGTGTTCGGAACGAACATCACCGATCAGGTCACGCGCGGTGTAACCTTCAACACCGTGCTGCGTTCCGGCTCGCGTTCTGCGTTCCCGCAGGAGCCACGCACCTATGGTGTGACGGTCCGGACCAAGTTCTAGGTTCGAACCTGCGAATAGAAGGGGCCGCTTGCAATTTGCAGGCGGCCCTTTTCTTTTGCGCCATCTTGATTCTTGCCGCAGCGATTGGCGGGCATTAGGGGGAAGGGATGGAACCTACATATCGCCCCGTAATCTCGTCGACTGGCCTGTTCACCCCCGAGGAAAGCATTTCCAACGAGGAGCTGGTCACCAGTTTCAATGCCTATGTCGCCAAATTCAACGCGGAAAATGCCGCTGCGATCGAGGCAGGCACAGTGGAGGCTTTGGCGCCCAGTTCGGTCGAGTTCATCGAGAAAGCCAGCGGCATCAAGGCGCGGCATGTGATGGCCAAAGAGCCGATCCTCGATATAGAGACCATGGCCCCGCGCTGGCCGGAGCGGAGCAATGATGAAGTGTCTGTTCTCGCCGAGATCGGGGTAAAGGCAGCGCAGCAGGCGTTGGAAAATGCAGGCCGTAAGGCTGAGGATGTAGACGCGGTCCTGTGCGCTGCATCCAATATGGAGCGGCCCTATCCCGCAATGGCAATCGAGATCCAGCAAGCGCTGGGCATTGATGGCTTCGGCTTCGACATGAATGTGGCGTGTTCATCGGCCACTTTCGGTATCCAGACGGCGGCCGACTATATTCGAGCCGGCAACGCCCGTTCGGTGCTGGTGGTCAGCCCGGAAATTACCAGCGGCCACCTCAACTGGCGGGATCGTGACAGCCATTTCATCTTTGGCGATGTGGCAACAGCGGTACTGGTCGAGGATGCGGCTATGGCACCTGCCGATCACTGGGAAATTCTCGGCACGAAACTGAAGACGGTATTCTCCAATAATATCCGCAACAATTTCGGCTATCTAAACCGTGCTCACCCTGAAACTTCTGGCGCTGCCGACAAGCTGTTCGTCCAGGAGGGGCGCAAGGTCTTCAAGGAAGTCGTGCCGATGGTGGCGAAGATGATTATCGAGCACGCCGGGCAGATCGATATTGATCCGACAGGGTTGCGCCGCATGTGGCTGCACCAGGCCAATACCGGCATGAACCGATTGATCGCTCATAAAGTCTTGGGTCATGAGGCCAACGACGACGAGAGCCCGACGGTGCTTGATACCTATGGCAACACGTCCAGTGCGGGCTCCATCATCGCGTTTCACAAGCACAGCAAAGATCTGAAAAGCGGCGACAATGGCCTGATTTGCAGTTTTGGCGCCGGTTATTCGGCGGGAACGGTTTTCGTCCGTAAAGCGTGATGCGGCCTAGCCCTTAGGCGGGGGCAATTTCCCGCCTTGGCTTGGCAGTTGTATCGTGACGACCTAGATACTGCACATGGCAGGCGAGATAACAGATAATAAGGGGCGCGGAGAGGCCGACTGGCAATGGCCGGCGATTCACCCTGAGGGGCGCAAGTTTGGCGTTATCGCTGGCGCAATCGCGCTGACCGTCACCTTTCTGTTCGATTGGGAGCTGATTGGTTGGCCGCTGATCGCACTGACCGCAGGCGTGTTTGCCTTTTTCCGCGATCCGGAACGTGTTGTTCCGCAAGATCCGAACCTGATTGTTTCGCCAGCAGATGGGCATGTGACCCAGATTTCCTTAGTCGAGCCACCGGCAGAGCTTGTTGGTGATGACGGTTCGGGCAATCCGGGTCTTCCCTCCGGAACAGTGACGCGTATTTCGATCTTCATGAGCGTTTTCGATGTGCATATCAATCGCTCTCCAGTTGGCGGAATGGTGCGCCGTCTAATCTATATGCCCGGCAAATTCATGAACGCCGACCTCGATAAAGCCAGCGACGAGAATGAACGGCAGCATATACTTGTCGAACGCAGCGATGGCGTGATGATTGGCTTTACCCAGATTGCCGGCTTGGTTGCGCGCCGTATCGTACCATTTGTGAAGCCGGGCGATATGATTGCTGTAGGGCAGCGGGTTGGTCTGATCCGTTTCGGCAGTCGCGTTGATGTGTATCTGCCTGCAGGAACCGACGCGAAGGTGCTGCTTGGCCAGAAGATGGTCGCCGGTGAAACGGTTCTTGCTGAAATCGGGCATACTGTTTTGCTTGAAGGTGTGACGCAATGAGCTTGCCGACCGACGACCGCGTCGGGCCGAAAGCCCGCGAAGACGAACCCGCGCCTGCGACGAGCAAGGGCCGTGGATTGAGCCTACGGACGTTGTTGCCAAATGCCGTCACTGCCGCTGCATTGTGTGCGGGCCTGACCGGTATCCGCTTTGCTGTCAGTGAAGAGTGGGGTTTTGCCGTGCTTGCCATTGTATTGGCCGGCATATTGGACGGTATCGACGGCCGCGTTGCGAGACTGTTGAATGCGCAATCGCGTTTCGGAGCCGAACTGGACAGTCTGGCAGACAATGTATCTTTCGGTGTCGCTCCCGCTTTGGTGCTGTTTATGTGGGCGTTGCAGGATTTGCCGCGCTTTGGCTGGTTTGCAGCGCTGGCTTTTGCAGTGGCTATGGCTTTGCGTCTGGCCCGTTTCAACGCACGGATTGATATTGACGACCAGCCGCATAAATCAGCAGGCTTTCTGACCGGAGTTCCGGCGCCGGTTGGGGCAGGATTGGCCTTCTTGCCTTTCTATCTCTGGAAAGAGACGGGAGAGGCGATTTTTCGTGATCCCTTGATGGTCGCGATCTGGCTTGCGATTATCGCTTTTCTGCTGATTTCCAACATTGCGACACTAAGCTGGGGCTCCATTCGTCCGCGACGCAGCATACGTTTGGAGCTTATCTTGCTGGTTGGTCTGGTCTTCACCGCATCCATGCTTGAGCCTTGGTGGACGCTGATCGGTATATGCGCGATCTATCTGGCTCTGATGCCCTATGGCTTACTGAAGTATGGGCGGATCAAGCGGCAGCGTGCTGCCACTGGGCAGAATTAGCTGCCTTCAGGCCGCCCTTGCTTTTTCGAATGATTGTTTGACCGATTGTCGGCCGCAAGTTTGCGTGACCAAAATCTGAAATGGGCACGTCACCGACAATCGTGATTGTCGCCAGTCGTTGCCCATGACCTGCCTTACGCTGCCGCGCGATACGCTTGAATGAACGCGAGCCTCTAAGAGCACTATCTGCGATAGAAACAAGCGCGCTTGTACCTGCGGCGGCAATCAGGGCTATCAGAACAAATGCGGTCATAGTCTCGGCTTTCGAACTCTGGACAGGCCTGTTGAGAACCTGTGGATATGGTGGTAACTACGTGTTGAGAACGTTTTTGGTTTCACTCTGAAGGCATTTGTTCTCTATTTGTTCCCATCTGTCAAGCGCTTTTACGCCCAAAATGCGCCTGTGCGCGATGAACTGCACGCAGAATGGGGCTGGATTTCCGAATAATTCGGCGTTAATGGCGCGCATCCGCAGCGAAGGTGTCCGATTCCCGGGCGTTTGAAATGCGGAAAATCCACATGGAAAGCACACATACCGGTGCCATTGCGGGATCTCCGCTCGGTTCCAGCTTTCCAGAGGCACAACCGGAAGGAATTATATTATGGCGGCACCTACCGTCTCAATGCAGCAATTGATCGAGGCCGGCGCACATTTCGGCCACCAGACCCACCGCTGGAACCCGCGTATGAAGCCGTACATCTTCGGCGCGCGCAACGGTGTTCACATTATCGACCTGTCGCAGACCGTTCCGCTTTTTGCGCGCGCTCTGGACTTCGTCGAGCAAACTGTCCGTTCGGGCGGCAAGGTCCTGTTCGTCGGCACCAAGCGTCAGGCGCAAGAGCCGATTGCAGAAGCAGCACGCCGCAGTGGCCAGCACTTCGTCAACCACCGTTGGCTGGGCGGCATGCTGACCAACTGGAAAACCATCAGCGGTTCGATCAAGCGTCTCAAGACTCTTGAAGAACAGCTTGGCGGTGACACTTCGGGCCTGACCAAGAAAGAAGTTCTGCAGCTGACACGTGAGCGTGACAAGCTGGAACTCTCGCTCGGCGGTATCCGCGATATGGGCGGCATTCCTGACGTGATGTTCGTGATCGACGCCAACAAGGAAGAGCTCGCCATTAAAGAGGCGAACGTTCTGGGTATTCCGGTTGTCGGCATCCTCGACACCAATGTCGATCCTTCGGGCATCGCATTCCCGGTTCCTGCCAATGACGATGCTAGCCGCGCCGTTCGCATGTATTGCGACGCGATTGCCGAAGCAGCGTCTTCGGGCAAGGGCGGTGCAGTTGCCGATTCCGGCGCTGACGTTGGTGCAATGGCGGAACCACCCGCAGAAGCATAATTCTCCCTGTCACAGTCCTGAAACGGATGTGACCTAGCGCGCCGGACACTTCGCCCCCTGATAGAAGGGTCCGGCAGCGCATATTTTGAAAGGATAGAGCAATGGCTGCATTCTCAGTCGCTGACGTAAAAACACTGCGCGAAAAAACCGGCGCAGGCATGATGGACGCCAAAAAGGCGCTGACCGAAGCTGGCGGTGATATCGAAGCCGCTGTCGACGCTCTGCGCGCCAAGGGCCTCGCCACTGCACAGAAGAAGTCGAGCCGTACCGCTGCTGAAGGCCTCGTCGGTGTTGCCGTCGAAGGCACCACAGGCGTTGCCGTCGAAGTAAACTCGGAAACGGACTTCGTTGCCAAGAACGACCAGTTCCAGGACTTTGTACGCAAAACCACCGAAGCTGCGCTGGGCGTGGACGGTGATGATGTCGAAGCTCTCAAGGCTGCTGCCTATCCCGGTGGCGGTACCGTTGGCGACAAGCTGACCGACAACATTGCAACCATCGGCGAAAACCAGCAGGTCCGCCGGATGAAGACCGTTTCGGTCACCAACGGCGTTGTCGTACCTTACATGCACAATGCCGCTGCTGCGAACCTGGGCAAGATCGGTGTTCTGGTTGCGCTGGAAAGCGAAGCCGGTGCAGACGTGCTTGAGCCGCTCGGCAAACAGCTCGCCATGCACATCGCTGCTGCATTCCCGCAGGCTCTCGACGCGGACGGCCTCGACGCCGATCTGATCGAGCGCGAGCGTGCGATTGCTGCCGAAAAAGCTGCCGAAAGCGGCAAGCCTGAAAACGTGCAGGAAAAGATGGTCGAAGGTGCGGTGAAGAAATTCGCCAAGGAAAACGCGCTTCTCAGCCAGCTGTTCGTGATGGACAACAAAACCCCGATCGCAGACGTCGTTGCCAAAGCTGGCAAAGACGCCGGTTCGGAAATCGTCTTGAAAGACTACGTCCGCTTCCAGCTCGGCGAAGGCATCGAGAAGAAGGAAGAAGACTTTGCAGCAGAAGTGGCTGCAGCAGTCGGCGGTTAACTTACTGATGTGTGTCCCAGCGAAGGCTGGGACCTCCTGCCAATTCGCGGAAGACCCCAGCCTGCGCTGGGGATCATAAACGACATTCCGGCCGTCGGACCTTCACGGGTTCGGCGGCCGAATTGTTTCTGTAGCTTGACTGTCAGGGCGCGGACTTAGCTTCGGCACGAATACAAGTAGTCAGCGTTTGGCAGGCTGGAATTCGATCAACCAAATCTCCGGCTTGGAGAAAAGGCGAAATGGCAGGACGCTGGTTCCAAGGCCAGCTCCCGTTACCAGCACATTGCCATTCTCTTCGACGCGACCACAGGCATAACGGTTACCATATTCGGACATGGTTGCGG
>JAHDDJ010000075.1:5223-8800 GCA_020629385.1 Erythrobacter sp. | reverse complement strand
TAACGCTCGTCTGCGCGACTTGCGGTGACGCTTCACAGAGGATATGCGCGCCCATCGGCTTGATAGCCGGATGAATCAGGGGCACACAGATAGCGTGAGCAAAGCAGGCGAATATACGGTTCCGACCGAAGGCGTAGGGCTGAAAGGCCCGATGAAACGCCCTGCCCCCGGAACAGTGCCTCTGCGCGGTGATCTGGCGCATATTGCTTTGGCACAGAAATATCTTGTGCCGCACTATGTCGTCCCGCAGATCCACAAGATTGGCCCTCAGGGAGCCGAGCTTAAGTTTGCCGAAGACGCCAACTCGGACACGCTGGCCTCGCTTAATTCAGGCTCAAACTTCGAAGTGCTGGATTTGGCCGGCGATTGGTATTGGGGCTGCATCGGACCGGAAGGCCCAAGCGGTTACGTCCCCAAAAACGCGCTTGTTTCGCAAGAGGCGTGACACTTTCCGTTTTCATTGACGGGGCGGCAGGTACAACCGGCCTCGAAATTCGCGACCGGCTTGCATCTCGCAGCGAGTTTGCGCTGGTGGTTCTTGACGATGACAAGCGCAAGGATGTGGACGCCCGCCGCGAAGCTTTGAACGACTGCGATGTCGCGATCCTGTGTCTGCCCGACGATGCCGCCCGCGAGGCTGTCGCACTGATCGGCAATGATACGACGCGCGTTATCGACGCATCGACCGCGCATCGCGTGGCTGACGGATGGACCTATGGCTTCCCTGAACTGGTAGGCCATGACGCTGTCGCCAGTGCAAGAAGAGTCGCCAATCCTGGCTGCTATCCCACTGGATTTCTCGGCCTGATCGCGCCGCTTGTTCGCGACAAGAAATTACCCGCTAACTGGCCTTACACCGTTCATGCCGTGTCGGGGTATTCCGGCGGTGGTAATGCGCTGATTGACCGGTTCGAAAGCGACGGCAAGATCGGCTGGCGAGGCTATGGGCTTGCGATGGGACACAAGCATCTGCGCGAGATGCAGCATTATGCAGGCCTTGCCCACCCGCCCCTATTCGCACCAGCTGTCGTCGATGCACATCGCGGCATGGTAGTCGAAGTTCCGCTTACTCTGGGACCGATGGATTTTGATACCGGTCCGGCACGGATACACCGGTGCCTGAGCGAGTTTTATGAAGGTTCGCCGCTGGTGTCAGTCGCACCTTTGACCGATGCGCCAGATGAGCTTTTGTTACGCAAGGATGCGCCGGCATGGGACGGCATGATGCTGCACGTATTCTTCGACACTGTCGCTCAGCACATCCGCCTGATCGCCCGGCTGGATAACCTCGGCAAGGGCGCAAGCGGCGCAGCGGTGCAGTCGCTTAATCTCATGGCAGGATTGCCGGAAGAAACAGGCCTGAATACCTCTGCCTAATTTTTAGGCAGCACCTGCCCGTTTGAGCGGCAAATGCCGGAAGCGACCCACCCGGATTTTGGGCTTCGGCAACGCAGCAATTTCTGCAGAATGGCAGGACTCCACGAGTCGCTGCCACCCCTGATCGCTACAGTTCGCATTTGCCCGAACTGGCACGCTTCTTGGATAGATAAATGCGTAATCACCGGCCCCGATTATCGGTGTCGGCAAAAAGTGCAGGCAACAGCCTGTCGTTCAGAGGATCACACCGCTGTGAAAAAAATCGAAGCGATCATCAAACCCTTCAAGCTGGACGAGGTGAAAGAGGCGCTGCACGAAATCGGCGTGTCGGGAATTACCGTCACCGAAGCAAAGGGTTTCGGCCGCCAGAAAGGGCACACGGAACTGTATCGCGGCGCAGAGTATGTCGTCGACTTTCTGCCCAAAGTGAAACTTGAAGTCGTTGTTTCCGACGCCATTGCCGAACGCGTCGTCGAAGCTGTGGCGGCAGCGGCACAAACCGGCCGTATCGGCGACGGAAAAATCTTCGTTTCCTCTATCGAGAGTGCGCTGCGCATCCGCACCGGCGAAAAAGACGACGACGCTATCTGATACTCTCACCTGACAATTACGGGATATAGCCGCACGGGGCGGGCTGCATCCCACCAGTTTAACTGCCCTCCCAACAATTTAGCCAAAGGGAAATAACATGGCATCCGCAAAAGAAATTCTGAAGAAAATCGAAGAGCATGACATCGAGTGGATCGATCTGCGCTTTACCGATCCGAAGGGTAAATGGCAGCATCTGACCATCGTCGCATCTGCCATGGGCGAAGACGAATTGGAAGACGGCCTGATGTTTGACGGCTCTTCGATCGAGGGTTGGAAAGTCATCAACGAATCCGACATGATCCTGCGTCCCGATCTCGACCGGTTCTACATCGATCCGTTCAGCGCAACGCCGATGCTGATCCTGTTCTGCGATATCGTCGAACCATCGACCGGTGAACTCTACGTCCGCGATCCGCGCTCGACCGCGAAACGCGCCGAAGCCTACGTCAAAGCCGCAGGCCTTGGCGATGCGATTTATGTCGGCACAGAAGCAGAATTCTTCATGTTCGACGATGTCCGTTTCGAAGACGGCTATGCCGGTTCGGGCTTCGCCATTGACGATGTCGAATTGCCGACCAACTCGGGCAAGGAATATGAAAGTGGCAATATGGGCCACCGCCCGCGCGCCAAGGGCGGTTATTTCCCCGTTGCACCGGTCGACAGTGCCGTCGACATTCGCGGCGAAATGGTTGCGACCATGCTGGAAATGGGTCTGCCATGTGACAAGCACCACCACGAAGTTGCTGCTGCCCAACACGAACTTGGTGTGACTTTCGCAAGCCTGCTGGAAACTGCCGACAACATGCAGATTTACAAATATGTCGTGCAGCAAGTCGCGCATGCCTATGGCAAAACCGCGACCTTCATGCCCAAGCCGATCAAGGACGACAATGGCAGCGGCATGCACACCCACATGTCGATCTGGAATGACGGCAAAAACACCTTCGCAGGCAATGGCTATGCCGGCCTCAGCGATACCTGCCTTTATTACATTGGCGGTGTAATCAAGCACGCGAAAGCACTCAACGCTTTCACCAACCCGACCACCAACAGCTACAAGCGTCTGGTCCCGGGTTTTGAAGCACCTGTTCTGCTGGCCTATTCGGCACGCAACCGTTCCGCATCGTGCCGTATTCCATACGGTGCCGGCGAAAAAGCCAAGCGCGTAGAGTTCCGCTTCCCGGATGCTCTTGCCAACCCGTACCTCTCTGCATCGGCCCTGCTGATGGCCGGTATCGACGGGATCAAGAACAAGATCCACCCGGGCGAAGCGATGGACAAAAATCTGTACGATCTGCCACCGGCAGAATTGGCAGAAGTCCCAACAGTGTGCGGTTCGCTGCGCGAAGCTCTTGAAGCACTCGAAGCCGATCATGACTTCCTGCTGCAAGGCGATGTCTTCTCGAAAGACCAGATCGACGCCTATTGCGAACTGAAGTGGGAAGAAGTGATTCGCGTCGAAACCACACCCAACCCGGTTGAATTCGACTTGTATTACAGCGCGTAAGACTGCTGGACGCGGTTTTTCCGCAACAAACTTAACAAAAAGGCGGCGGTCAGGGTTCTGGCCGCCGCCTTTTTATTGCGGGAACATTCTACATATGTAACA
>JAHDDJ010000075.1:0-5123 GCA_020629385.1 Erythrobacter sp. | reverse complement strand
AGCGATGGCTCGGTCTGTACCGGTACACTGATCAACCCACGTACAGTCTTGTTTGCCGCGCACTGCGTCAATAACCGTCCGGAAGAAGATTACGATACGACTATTCGCTCGGCCTTCTCTTTCAATGTTAACGCCCTTCCCGGTTTCCAGAACTGGTTTGTAAACGGCTTTGCCAGCAATCCCGATCTTTCAGTGTATAACATCAACCGCATTTACTGGAATTCTGGCTCGACCATCCGCGGCGGCGCAGATTTCCTTGAAGGCGACGTTGCCTTGGCCAGCCTCGACACACCAGCCACAAATGTTCCGATCTGGAGCGTGCTGTTCTCGCCACTGCCCACACCGGACCAGATCAGCGATACGGACGGTACCGGTTATCACGTGAACATCACCGGCTATGGCCGCTCCGGCCAAGGTACCGTGGGTGCCGTTAACGGAATCGACTGGCGTCGTCGCAGCGCGGAAAACATGCTGGGCGCACTGACATCCTTCGATGACCGCAATACGTTCTTGTTCGGAGCACCTTTTGGCGACTTGCCACAAGTTTTGTATCGTCTCGACTTTGATGATCCGAACAAGACCAACCCGTTCGACTTCAACCTCTACAAAGACGAACCGCGTGTAAATGAAGGTACCACTGCTGGTGGCGACTCCGGTGGCCCCCTGATCCTTGATGCGGCCAACAACCCAATCACCGACGAAGATCTGGTTATCGGCGTCCTTTCGGGCGGCAGCCGCTTCTTCGGCGGACAGGTGTTCTCCAGCTACGGCACGGAAAGCTTCTACCAGCCGCTGTTCCTGTTCTGGGATTATATCGCAGCCAATAACCCCTATCGCTACGTAACTGCGAAAGCCGGTGACGGTGACTGGGAAGATGCGAGCCACTGGGAAACCACGCTCGATCCATCTTACCGGATCATCGATTCCAGCGGCGCGATTGTGAATGGTATCCCGACAACCGGCGGAAACGGCATCACCGGTGATGCTCCACAATTCGGCGAAGTATGCTTCGACCCCGAAGGCGCCAATCCCGGTGACGGATGTCAGAATCTGGCAGACGGTACTTTCACACCGCCCGCCCGTGAAACTCTCGCAAATCTCGGCGTTTCCTCGGGCTTGGGCACTTTGGACGAGACGCTGCTGGCAGACCTTCAACTCGGCGGTGCCAATGCCCTGTCCGGCGATGAACTGGCAGCAATCGACAGCTCGCTCGGTGCACAACGCATCGGACCCGAATTTGCGCAGGAACGCCCCGCTGGTTCAGCTGGCGGAGGCCCGGAGTTTTCGCCCATCCCGAATCCGGCACCCACTTTGGCTAACGGATTGCCGGGTGCAAGCGACTTTGTCCCGAACAATATCGACCCGGTCATCAGCGCTGATCCTTCGGTGAATGTTGACCCGCGTTACTTCGACGTGACGCTTGGCAACGACGGCACGACGCGCCTGAACAGTTCGGTCGTGATCGACCGGCTGACCGTGCGCAACAATGCCGGATTGTATGTTGCGGCAGGTGCCGATCTGACTTCGCTGATCGATGTCAGCCAGTTCGGTGGCAGCGTAAACATTGACGGCGACATTACGTCGGTCGGCGATTACACACTGTTCGGCGGTTTCCTGGGCGGAAACGGCACGCTGACGGCTCCGTTCGTGACCAGCATCATGGGTGCAATTTCACCGGGTGGAACCGGCACCATCGGAACCTTTACCATCGACGGCAGCGCTGTTCTTTCGTCGGGTTCGACCCTGATGATCGATATCGGTGAAGCGGGTGCTTCGGATACGCTCGCAGTCACCGGCGATGTAAGCATCGGCGGGGTTGTCGCTCTCGGCTCTGGCATCACAGGCGTGGTCAACGGAAATGGAGAGCAATACACGATCCTGACCGCAGGCGGCGGCATCCTCGATGCCAACGGGGATACCATTTCCACCTTCACCGCCGGCACTTTGTCGCCAATCCTCAGCCAGAGCTTCACGTATCTGGACAATGCTGTTCTGATGCAGATCGATGCGGCTAGCTACACGACCGCGATCGACACCAGCAATCCGGTTCAGGCGGCTTACGCACAATTGCTCGACCAGAACCGCAGCAATTCGGCAGTCGCAGGCCTGTACGGTCTGGACTTCGCATCGGCAGCTACGATCCAGGCAACGCTGAACGGCCTTGCTCCGGTTGGCGAGAGCGCTGTTCGCACGCTGGCTGCACAGAATTATTCGCATCTGATGAATTTCAATGCGAACCGTCTGCGCACCTCGGACCGGGAAACCTCCGGCGGCACGATTGCCACACTTGGCAATCCGCTCGGCGCAGCAGAGACCGGCCTCGCCCGTTCTTTCGCACCGCGTTCCAACGCCGATCTGATCCTCGGCGTGGGTGACGAGCCAAGCAACGTCAAGGAAGGTGCTGTACCGGACAATATGGCGATCTTCTTCGCTGGCGGTCTGGTTGACGGCAAAGGCGATTCCATGCCCGGCTTCCAGACATCGCGGACAGATTTCGACGGATACTTCCTTGCAGGTGGTGTCGAAATCTTCCCGAACGACAACACCATTCTGGGAGCTTCGGTCTATCACTCGAATCTCGATGCTGACGTCGTTCTTGGTGGCACAGCGGAAAGCACGATGTGGGCAGGATCGGTCTATGGCCGCACCACCACTGAAGGCGGTGTCAATTTCGACGCGCAAGCCAGCCTGTCGGACTACAACACCGAAACTGCGCGGACTGTTTCCTTCCTCGGCAATCAGCAGACGTTGCTGTCCGACGACAATGGCAGCGGCTTCTCGGCCGGCGTTGGCGTATCCTATGATCTGCCCATCGGTGATGCGACGATCACGCCGGGTGTTGAAGCACGCTATGCCAATCTGTCATTCGGCACCGTTAGCGAGAATGGCGGCGTAACCGCTCTCACGGTTGAGCGCGAGCGTTACAAGAGCTTCCAGGGCCGCGTCGGTTTTGATGCACACACCAATGACCGGCAGCCGCTGCAACTGAACATTAGCGCGGACTTCGTTCACGAATTCGAGAGCGGTCCGCAAGTGTTCCAAGCCAACTTCCGCAATGGCAGCGGCGCACCTGCTGCTTTCGCGCTGGCGACCACTGACCAGAACTGGTTGGAACTGGGTATCGGGGCCAACCTCGACGCCGGTGATATCGAGTTCGGTATCGGTATGGAATCGACAGTTGGGCGCAGCAACGCCGAAGCACAAACCTACACAGCCAGCGCAACCATCCGCTTCTAAGCGGCACGCCAAGGCACAAAAAAGGGGCGTCCGGAGTAATCCGGGCGCCCCTCTTTTTTGGCAAACGTTCGGGCTGGATTATCAGCGCTGTTCCATCATGCCGCGTTTGCCGGTCACGATGAAGGCAGACAGCAGCAGGAAAGCTGCAAGCATGCTGAGCCAGTCAAGCATTTGCGGTCCCGGTACATATTCCAGATGGGCAAGAAACGCCCAGCCGCCTCCGAAAAGCGCAATACAATAAAAGGCCACGGAACCGCATTCGACCGAGATACTACGCATCAATTCATCGACTTGATTTCTTTGACGGATTCCGGTGAACCAGCAGAACCCGATGAGCAGCACAAAAGAAATCACCGCAATCGTGGGTGGTATAGGCCCTGCCGGTGCAGCCAAAGCGGCGACAATGAGGGCCAGACCGATAGCAGCCATCCCGCCTGTTCCGTAAGTGAGCTGCACCCGCTGCTCTTCCAGTTCGTCGGCGTCTTCGACATTGAGGAATTTGGCACCAGCTTCGGGAGATACCAAACCAAAGGCCAGGATACCGGCAATTATAAGATAGATCACCGCAATCAGCAGAGCTATTTCACGCGATCCGCCAAGCTCGCCCAGCATACCGGAACCGGCCAACTGCATCATCCCGAATGCACCGACAAACCCGGCAATGCCGCCAATGCACAAAGCACGGATCATCTTGTTGCGCTTGCGCTTTTTTTCGGCAATTTCAAAATCATCAGTCATAATGCTCATCCTTCATCCGGGCCGCTCTGCGGCTCCCAATCATCGATAAAAATATCCTGCACAGGCACGTCGAACAGCTTCGACATGCGCAAGGCCAGCGGCAGGCTGGGATCATATTTGTCAGTCTCGACCGCGTTGATTGTCTGACGCGACACGCCCAGTTGCTTGGCCAGAGCGCCCTGACTCCACCCCTTGCCTTCACGGAAAAATTTGAGGCGGTTGTTCATTTACGCGTCCTCTTCCAGCAAGCCGCGCCGCTGCGCAGCACCAAGGATCGCTACTAATGCGACTGCATAGAACAAGGTGATCCAATCAATCGCAGACAGAGGCGAAAGCAATCCCAAATGTGCGAGAACCGACCACAGACCGCCGATGGCGAACAGCGTGTAGAATCCGATATTACCCGACGCCATCGAGACATCGCGCCATAACTCATCCATCTCCCGCCACACCCCGACGGTGGCCCAAACGGTTACAATCACACATACCGCCAGAAGTGCCGCCGTCACTTCGAAGGATAGCAATTGGTACGGGTCGAAAAGGAGCAGGAGCGGCAATACCGGTAGTAGGGCTGCCATCGATACGGCTGAATAGCGCATCATGGGCTGTTCATCGACCCATTCCTGCTCATCCACATACATCTTCATCGCCACCCCGAGCTTGGGACTAGCCATTCCGACAAGCGCAACAATGGCCAGCACTGCATAAATCACCGTGATTGCAATCGCCGCGATGACCGATCCATCCGGAAAGACCATGCCGCTATCACCTGCACGTAAAATATAGCGCATCCCGAAAAACCCTACGAACCCGCCAACCAGAGCGGCAGGCACGAGTTTGGCGGCTTTGCGCAACGAGGAATCGGCATTGTGTTCTGCAACCATTTTAATCCCTTTCCAAACTGTCCGGAGCAAACCGGAGAATCACATTTCTCCTGTAAAGAGCTCTTTACTGTAAAGACCTCTTGTCAGTCAAGAGCTCTTTACAAGACAAGGTCCGGCGCAGATGGAATTGGACGGGCCTGCGCAAAACCATTTTCCTACTTTGATTTTTCGTGCTTACTCCCTGCACCTCGCTTTTCTGTCAGCAACGAGGTGTTCTCCCATGTCCCGCAAACCTGTTTTTGATACTGTTCGGCAAATGCTTGG
>JAHDDJ010000480.1 GCA_020629385.1 Erythrobacter sp. | reverse complement strand
TCGCGCAGAAGATTGCCCGAGATGACGGCACCGTCATGGCCTGCGTTCTCTGCGATCTGGCGAACCGGCGAAAGGATCGCTTTGCGCACAATGTCGATACCGCGGGTCTGGTCGTCATTGTCACCCTTCAGCCCTTCGAGAGCCTTGGTGGCGTAGAGCAATGCGGTACCGCCGCCGGGGACGATGCCTTCTTCGACAGCAGCGCGGGTAGCGTGGAGCGCGTCATCAACGCGGTCCTTGCGTTCCTTCACTTCGACTTCCGAAGCACCGCCAACCTTGATTACCGCAACGCCGCCAGCGAGTTTCGCCAGACGTTCCTGCAGCTTCTCTTTGTCGTAATCGCTAGTGGTGGTTTCCATCTGTGCGCGGATTTCGCCGACGCGTGCCTTGATGTCATCCTGGCTACCGGCACCGTCGACTATAGTGGTGTTATCCTTGTCGATGGTGACGCGCTTGGCTTCACCCAGCATGCCGAGCGTGACTTTCTCAAGATCGATACCCAGCTCGTCGCTGATCATTTCGCCCTGGGTCAGGATCGCGATGTCCTGCAACATGGCTTTGCGGCGATCGCCGAAGCCCGGTGCCTTGACCGCTGCAACCTTCAGGCCGCCGCGCAGCTTGTTGATCACGAGGGTGGAAAGCGCTTCGTTCTCGACGTCTTCTGCGATGATCAGCAGAGGGCGGCCGGAACCCATGGCTGCTTCCAGAATTGGCAGCATGGGCTGCAGGCTGGAAAGCTTCTTCTCGTGGATCAGAATATACGGGTTTTCGAGCTCAACATTCATCTTTTCCGGGTTGGTGATGAAGTAAGGCGAGAGATAACCACGATCGAACTGCATGCCTTCAACGACGTCAAGTTCGAACTCGAGGCCCTTGGCTTCTTCAACCGTGATAACGCCTTCTTTGCCGACCTTTTCCATGGCTTCGGCGATTTTCTCACCGACTTCCTTGTCGCCATTGGCGGAGATGATGCCGACCTGTGCCACTTCGCTGGAACCCGCGACTTCTTTCGAACGGCCTTTGAGGTTCTCGACGACCTTGGCAACCGCAGCATCGATGCCGCGCTTCAGATCCATCGGGTTCATACCGGCTGCAACAGCGGTCATGCCTTCGCGAATGATCGCCTGGCCCAGAACCGTTGCAGTGGTGGTGCCGTCACCGGCGAGGTCGTTGGTCTTCGACGCAACTTCCTTGAGCATTTGCGCGCCCATATTTTCGAACTTGTCAGACAGTTCGATTTCCTTGGCGACGGAAACGCCGTCTTTGGTGATGCGCGGTGCGCCAAAGCTTTTGTCGATTACGACATTACGGCCTTTCGGGCCGAGGGTTACTTTGACTGCGTTTGCGAGCGTATCAACGCCCTTGAGGATGCCTTCGCGGGCATCGCGGCCGAACTTTACGTCCTTAGCTGCCATTGGTGT
>JAHDDJ010000479.1 GCA_020629385.1 Erythrobacter sp. | reverse complement strand
AACCTTTTCCGCCTCTGCCTCGATAGCGGCTGGGCCCATATCCTCGGCAGGAGTGTTGACCATGTCGCACACCAGATTGACCGCCTCGGCCTCGGCAATGGCGAACGGGATATGCTTGGCCTGCTTGCTGAGCAGAATACGCGGACCCTGAGCGTTTTCGTCTTTCTTGTACCGCTCGAAGCGGTGCTGCGCGGTCAGCCATCCATGCATGGCAGGGTTCGCGCCGCTTTCCGGTTCGCCATTGGCTAGACGGTAGGTGCCTGCGGGAAGCTCTTCGGCGAGCTTGGCAAGACACCAACTCGACAGATTCTCTGGATTGGTGACACCGCCGACTGCGAACCAGCTGTCTCCATCGGGGGCAATGCCCACCTGATAGCCACTACCATCGAACTTTTGGGCTTTCAGCGCGGTGCGCTGGGTGACCGATAGCGATTTGGCAAAGTCGCCGAAGCTGTCTTTGGTTACGAGATGAATGGCAATCGCGTCTTGGCCGCGATCAGCCTGGATCAGTTCTGCTTTGGTGCTCATGCCTCTCACATAGCGCGCCTTTTGCATTTTTCACGCGGGTTTTTGTGCAAATACGCGAAACGATCTCCTCTCTCGCAATTTGCCCGATGCGGCGCTACATGGGGCGCATGAACGAATATCAGCATATTGAAGGCACCGAGACTGTGGTGCGCGATGGCACCATCAAACTCCACGGACCTGCCGGTTTCGAAGGCATGCGCAAAGCGGGCCAGCTCGCCGCGAGCATTCTCGACGAGATCGCGCCCATGGTGCAACCGGGCGTTACGACAGCTTCCATTGACGACAAGGTGCGGCAGTTGATGCTGGATGCCGGCTCGGTTCCGGCCACGCTCGGCTATCGCGGCTATACGCATAGCTGCTGTATTTCGATCAACCATGTGATCTGCCACGGCATCCCGTCTGACAAGGCGCTGAAGGATGGCGATATCGTCAATATCGACGTGACCCCGCTGCTGGACGGCTGGCACGGCGATACCAGCCGGATGTATTTTGTCGGCGATGTGCCGCTGAAAGCGCGCAAGCTGGTCGATGTGACCTATGAATGCCTTATGCTCGGTATCGAGCAAGCCAAGCCCGGCAACCGGTTGGGCGATATTGGCGCGGCGATACTCGAACATGCGCAGAAGCACCGTTACGGCGTGGTCCGCGAATTTTGCGGCCACGGTCTCGGGCGTCTGTTCCACGATGCACCCGAAGTGGTGCATGCGGCCAAAGCGGGCACCGGTCCGGAACTGAAACCCGGCATGTTCTTCACCATCGAACCGATGATCAATATCGGTAAGCCATGGGGCAAGATGCTGAAAGACGGCTGGACCGCCGTGACCCGCGATAAATCCTTGAGCGCGCAATTCGAACACTCGTTGGCGATTACCGAAACCGGCAACGAGATTTTCAC
>JAHDDJ010000478.1 GCA_020629385.1 Erythrobacter sp. | reverse complement strand
GCACAGTAGTTTTCGAGACTACCCCGTTCGACCACTCCGGCATCTCTCCGCACGGTGCAAAGCGCATTGCGGCGCCGCATGGGTCTGGGAAAAGCGCCACTAGCGGACGGGTATTGCCTTGCCAAGCCCCCTTTTCGCGTCCGCTGGCCAAGCTGCGAATTCCGGTGATCCACAGGCGAGCTTGTTTCGCACCTGCGAAAGCCTATATTCTGAACACTATGGATCGCACGCAGTTCTTTTCCCAGCAAGCAGGCCGCACGATTGACGTGCCGCGCCATGCCAAAGCGCGCTTCGGTATTGGCGACGTCGTGCGTCACCGTATGTTCGATTTTCGCGGTGTCATTTTCGATGTCGATCCGGTCTTTGCCAATAGCGAAGAATGGTATGAGTCGATCCCCGAACATATTCGCCCGGACCGCGAACAACCCTATTACCACTTGCTCGCCGAGAACGAGGAATCGTCTTACGTCGCCTATGTCAGCCAGCAGAATTTGCTGCCCGATGCCGATGGCGGACCTGTGGATCACCCCAATGTAACCGAACTGTTCGAACAGTTTGCCAATGGCCGCTACAAAATGCGGCGTTCGCTTACGCATTGACGCATGGATCGTGCCGATCTCAGCGCGGTGCCTCCTGGAAATCCACCTGAAAGCGATCGATTGTCCGCGCTCGAGGATCAACTGCGTCCCGGCGAGAGTATTCTTTGGCACAGTATCCAGCACCCGCGCCTGATCGGGTCCAATTTGCCGGTGCTGCTGTTCGCCATACCCTGGACGGCATTCGCGCTATTCTGGACAGGAATGGCGTGGACAATCACGCGTTCTGCGCCGGGCGATGACCCGATAGCCACGTTTTTCCCGCTATTCGGACTGCCGTTCATTCTGGTTGGGGTCGGGATGCTTAGCCTGCCCATGTTACGTTATCTTTCGGCCAAGAGAACGATGTTTGCGGTTACGACAGAACGGCTTATCCGGCTCTACAAAGGCAAGGGCATCATTCTTGAATCCGTGCCACCGCATCGCATTGCCAAGGTCACCAAGAAAAAGCGTAAAGCACCGCACGGGACGTTGACAGTCAAGCTGAAAGGGAAGGCCGCCGATTACGAGCCCAGCGGGAAGCGGTTCATCATGTCGGACATCGAACACCCTGACATCGCAAAACGCTTTATAAAAGAACTGGCCGCACAGGCGAAGGATTAATCCTTCAACTTCCAGCCGGATTTGAGCACGCGGTACGTGACGATCGCGAGCACAAGATTGAACACCGCCAGTCCAGCTGCCGCTTGCATGACTGCCGCATCTGTTGAACCAATATCGCTTTGGCCAAGGAAGCCGTAACGGAAGCCCGAAATCACGTAGAAAAACGGATTGAGGCGGCTGATCATCTGGAACACTTCGGCCAGATTGCTGATGACGTAAAATGTCCC
>JAHDDJ010000477.1 GCA_020629385.1 Erythrobacter sp. | reverse complement strand
ATGGTCGCCCGCGTGACCAAAGGCTGGGACGTCGCGTTATCCTTCGAGCCGGGCCGCGTCATTGCAGGCAATGCGGGTATCCTGTTGACCCGTGTGATCCGCGTGAAGCGCAGTTCCAATTCCAGCCCCTTCGTCGTCGTCGATGCGGCGATGAACGATCTCGCCCGCCCCGCCATGTATGGCGCGTGGCACGATATCGAGGCGGTCGCGCCCAAGGGTGGCAGCATGAACGCGCATATTGTCGGGCCGATTTGCGAAACCGGCGATACATTCGCGATGAACCGCGACCTTGATGTTCTGGAGAGCGGTGATCTGGCGATCTTCCGCACCGCAGGCGCCTATGGTGCAACAATGGCATCGAGTTACAACAGCCGCGGCTTTGTTGCCGAAGTGCTGGTCGATGGTGACAAATTCGCGGTGGTGGCCGACCGACTGCCGGCAGCGGACATTATGGCCGCCGAACGCGTGCCGGACTGGCTTTGACCGGACCATGATCCGCTCGCTTCCCCTTCTCCATCGTATTCACGGCAAGCGGGTTGTCGTGATCGGCGAAGGCGAAATGGGGGAGGCCAAGAAACGCCTGGTCGAACGGGCTGGCGGCATTCCTGTTTCGGAAACAGAGGCACATCACGCAAAGCTCGCCTTTATCGCACTGGAAGACGAACGCGCTGCAGAAGCGGCAGCCAAGCGGCTGAGCGACAAAGGGCTGCTGGTCAATGTGGCTGACAGGCCCGAGCTTTGCGAATTTACCACGCCGAGCATTCTCGACCGCGATCCTGTGCTGATCGCGATTGGCACATCCGGCGCATCGGCAGGGTTGGCCAAGCAGCTGCGATTGCGCCTTGAGAAAATGCTTCCACAGAGTTTGGGCGCCTTGGCCGCCAAGCTTGAGGCAAGCCGTGATGTCATGCGTACACGGTTTCCGAGCGGAGCAGAGCGACGCAACGCACTCGACGCAGCGCTAACCGAAGGCGGTATGCTCGACCCGTTTGATCCCGATGCGGCGGGTCGGGTCGATCAGTGGCTAGGCGATGCGCCATCGCCCGACGCGCCCCGGACTATCGAGATACAACTAACAAGCAACGATCCTGAGGATTTGACACTGCGTCAGGCACGGATCCTCGGAACTGCTGATTTGTTACTACACGATCCGGCCATTCCAGCCGCCATTCTGGACCGTGCGCGTGCCGATGCGCTGCGGCGCGAATTGCCGTGGAATGGAGAAAAGCCCGAAGGCCTCACAGTCATCCTGCAGGCGCCCCAAGCGCGTTAAACCGGCTCTGCGCCCGTCCGCTGCAATTCATGGAAATAGCGCGCCATGCCGTCTGCTGCCTTGTCGCTCAGCGCGATAAAGGCCCGGCGCTTATCGGTTTCATCCTCAACCCTTTCCAGCAAGCCCGCTTCAACCATTTGCGTAATCCAGCGCA
>JAHDDJ010000476.1 GCA_020629385.1 Erythrobacter sp. | reverse complement strand
GTTGCAAATGTCTGTGCGCAGGGTTTCAAACCACTCTTTGGCGCGGCTTGTCGCGGTCTTGGTGTCGATCATGACAATCGGCTTGCCATCATCGCGAGGCTGCGGCAAGTGGAACCCATGGTTCCCCTTTCGTTCGCCAATCAGGAATTCGCGCTGACAACATCCGGCGCGCTCTATTGGCCGCGAGAGTCTGCGCTGCTGGTTGCCGATCTGCATCTGGAAAAGGCGAGCTTTTTTGCCAAGCACGGGCAGATGCTGCCACCTTATGACAGCCGCGAGACTTTGGAACGCGTGGCAGAAGCAATTCGCGAAACCGGCGCGCGCCGTGTTTTCACTTTGGGGGACAATTTCCATGACAGCGAAGGCTCGGCCCGGCTCGAGGAACACGCAGCCGGAATGCTTAGCGCCCTCACCCGCGCGGTCGATTGGGTATGGATCACAGGCAATCATGACCCGCATATGGAAGCGCGCAGTGGAGGAACGATTGCCGACGAACTGGTGGTTGCTGGCATGGTACTGCGGCATGAGGCGCAGCGTGGTGAAACGCGCCACGAATTATCCGGCCATTATCACCCCAAGCTGAAAGTGAACATCCGCAAACGCCATATCCGCCGCCCTTGCGCTGTCATTGCCCGAAGCGCTGGGGCAAACCGGATGATCCTGCCTGCATTTGGCACGCTGACGGGCGGCATGGACGCAGGCGATCCTGCCATCATTAGCGCCTTGCAACCAGCAGAGCGGATCGACGCGGTGCTGCCTGCTGGCGGGAAGCTGGCGCAGTTCCCTTTGTGGCGCAAAGCGGCATAGTGGCAACGCTCGCGTAAAAAGGCCGCTTCCCCTCTAGCGCGCCGTCCAGATTCGCCCTACATGGCCTTTCACATACAACGGCAAATCAGGAGATAGCCCCATAGCCCGTCCACCTCGGCGCATGAACACCCCGCCTACCAAAAGCGGCCCGCGCTACGACAATTTCATCCAGAGCGACAAAGTGCGCGTTATCGACGACAAGGGCGAAAACCTTGGAGTCATGTATACAAACGAAGCGATCGAGCAGGCAGCAGATGTAGGCCTGAACCTCGTTGAGGTTTCGCCCAACGCCGATCCGCCCGTCTGCAAATTCCTTGATGTCGGCAAGTACCGCTTCGAAGCGCAGAAAAAAGCGAATCTGGCGCGCAAGAGCCAGAAGACGCAGGACATCAAAGAAGTCAAAATGCGTCCCAACATCGATACGCATGATTACGACGTGAAAATGCGCAACGTGTTCAAGTTCATCGACAATGGTGACAAGGTGAAAATGACCCTGCGTTTCCGCGGCCGCGAAATGGCGCATCAGGAACTGGGTATGGATCTGCTAAAGCGGGTTCAGGAAGACACCGCAGAAGTCGCGAAGGTAGAAGCGTTTCCGCGGCTCGAAGGCAGGCAAATGCT
>JAHDDJ010000475.1 GCA_020629385.1 Erythrobacter sp. | reverse complement strand
TCGGATTCAGCCATAGGCGCTGGCTAGTCAGGCAAGTGTGGTCTGGCAATGACATTCGCTTGCGCTGGAACCTGCAATTTGCGAACGGGCGCATGAACAACCGGAAATTCAAAGAATTATGAGCAAGTTTCTCGGCCAGTGGGCCGTCTTCTTTCGCGGGTTTCTCGAACACCCCAAGATGGTCGGCTCGATCATCCCGTCATCGCGGTTCACCATTCGCAAGATGCTGGGGCCGGTGAAGTGGGACGAGTGCAAGCTGTTTGTCGAATATGGTCCGGGTGTCGGCACATTTTGTGGTCCGGTTCTGGAGCGCTTGCGGCAGGACGGATCGCTGATCGTGATCGATACAAATCCGCTCTATATTGATTATCTCAACCGGACGATCACCGACACGCGTTTCAAGGCGGTACACGGATCGGCAGCGGATGTGGAAAAAATTGTGCGGGATCATGGCCACGATCACGCCGATTATGTTCTATCGGGTCTGCCGTTTTCGACCTTGCCCGATGGTATCGGCCCCGCAATCGCAGCCGCCACGCACCGCGTCTTGCGCCCGGGTGGTGCATTTCTGGTCTACCAGTTCAGCGAAAAAGCGCGCGATTACATGGCGAAACACTTCGCCCGCATCGATCAGGGGTTCGAATTCTGGAACGTGCTGCCGTGCAAGCTGTTCTGGGGCTGGAAAGACTGACCGGCGACGCGCAGGCACCGCCGGCCGGTTTAAGTCGTTCTTACTCGAAAGTATCAAGGTCCGATTGCGAGAGATTGCCGGCGAGCTGTCGATAGATGGCTGTATATACGGCCAGCATGAGCACCGTCATCGCCGCGCCGAGGATGCCGCCAAGTATCGCTTCCACCCACAAGGCACCTGTTGCACCCAGCATCGCGCCGACACCGGCAAACAGCAATCCGAGAACCATGCTGACGACAAACAGGGCGACAAATAGCAGGAACAAGAAAAGGAAAACGCGGCGCGTATTGCCTTTGACCAGATTCCACGATTGCTGAAGGGCGGTGATAGGGTTGGCCACACCGTCAATCGCGATGATCGGGCCGACAAGAATCAGCCGGATCGAGACGACGACGAAGAAAGCGGCCAGCGCGATTGCAAAGACAACGCCAAGGATTGCAATTCCGGTCAAGGCTACAAGCGCGCCTACCAGCGTAGCCAGAATACCAACCGCCACGGCGACTAGCAGCGTGGCCCCCAAATACGGTAGCAGACCCCGGATAGCTGAATTGATGGACTCTCCAACGGTAGGTTTGGGATTTTTGCCGAACAGCGCAAAAACAGCCAGCGTGCCGATCACGGTCATCAGGAAATAGAGCAGGAACAGCCACCAATTGCCCAGAAAATAGGCAGAAAAAGCAGCTCTCAATTGATCCGGATTTCCAGCTGCTGCCTCCAGCTCCGAGCCGGGTGCAAGAAC
>JAHDDJ010000074.1:4118-8879 GCA_020629385.1 Erythrobacter sp. | reverse complement strand
TTCGTCGATTATTCGATTGCTCATCCGGTTCTGGCAATCGGTTATATCATGCTTGTCGCAGCAAGCTTCTCGCTGTTCGGATTCATCCTCGGGGTGTGGGCAGACAGCTTCGAGAAACTCGGAATAATCCCGCAACTGATCCTCTTGCCGCTCACATTCCTTGGCGGGACATTCTATTCGATAGATATGCTGGCAGAACCGTGGCGGACAGTCGCCTTGTTCAATCCGATTGTCTATCTGGTCAGCGGCCTGCGCTGGACATTTTACGGATCGTCGGATGTGAATATCTGGGTGTCTTTCGGGATGACATTGGGCTTTCTCATCATCTGTATCGCGATTATAGCCTACATCTTCAAAACGGGCTGGCGATTGCGCGCCTGATCCCGCTTCCAAGCCCTATAGACGGATATATGACCAGCCCAACCAACCCACGCTTTGCGTTTACGATTGACGCTACCGACGGGAAAGCCAGAACCGGTAAAATCGCCATGCGGCGCGGTGAAATCCGTACGCCAGCGTTCATGCCGGTGGGCACTGCTGCAACTGTCAAGGCGATGAAACCGGAAACCGTGCGGAAGACCGGCGCGGACATTCTTCTCGGGAACACGTATCACCTGATGCTGCGCCCCGGTGCAGAGCGCGTTGCCAAGCTTGGTGGCTTGCACAAGTTTATGAACTGGGATCGCCCGATCCTGACCGATAGCGGCGGCTATCAGGTGATGAGCCTGTCCGACCTACGCAAGCTCACCGAGGAAGGCGTCGAGTTTCGCAGCCATCTGGATGGTTCAAAACACATGCTGACGCCCGAACGCTCGATGGAAATCCAGCGTTTGCTCGGATCGGATATCGTCATGGCCTTCGACGAATGCCCACGTGCCGACCAACCGCGCGAGGTGATTGCGCAGTCCATGGAAATGTCGATGCGCTGGGCAAAGCGCAGCCGCGATGGTTTCGATTCTGGCGAAGAGCATGCCGAGCGTTCTGCCTTGTTCGGCATCCAGCAAGGCGCGCTGGATGAAGAATTGCGAAAACAGTCTGCCGAAGCATTGGTGGATATAGGCTTCGATGGTTACGCCATCGGCGGTTTGGCAGTGGGCGAGGGGCAAGAAGCCATGTTCGCCACACTCGAGTTTGCCCCTGATCAATTGCCGCAAGACAAGCCCCGTTATCTGATGGGCGTAGGCAAACCGGATGATCTGGTCGGCGCGGTAGAGCGCGGGGTCGATATGTTCGATTGCGTATTGCCGAGCCGGTCAGGACGCAACGGGCAAGCCTTTACCTGGAATGGACCTATCAATCTGCGCAATGCACGCTTTGCAGAAGACCAGGAGCCGTTGGACAGCGGCTGTGCCTGCGACACCTGCGCGACCTATAGCCGGGCCTATTTGCACCATCTGGTCAAATCGCAGGAAATTCTGGGCGCGATGTTGATGACCGAACACAATATCGCTTTCTACCAGCAGTTAATGCAGCGAATGCGAGAGGCAATCGTTGCCGGTCAGTTTTCCGCTTTTGCCAATTCTTTTCGTAACGAATACCTTGGAAAGTCATGAAAGTTCTGCAATCTTCGTTCCGATAGTGAAACGGAGGCTGAACTTTGAGAAAACAACTTTTTGCGGCAACTCTTCTTAGTGGAGTGTGCATGACTTCACCGGCGTTTGCCGAAACAGCGGAACAGACTGCGAACGCTTTCGGTGTCCGTGAAGCCATTCTCAATATCAGTCTTTCACCATCTGGAGATCAGATCGCGTATGTAGCACCCGCAGGTCCTTCTACTGAGGCCGTGTTTGTCATCGACCTCACATCAGGTGGTAAACCTAAACCGATCATCAAGTTCGACGAAGAAAATGCGGAACTGCGCGATTGCGATTGGGCTACTGAAACGCGCCTTGTCTGTGAAGTGACCGGCATTCTTGCGTCTGGCAGCACACCTGTCGGATTTTCGCGGATGTTTGCGATTGGAACCGACGGCACTGGTGCGAAGTTGCTGACCCAGCGTCAGTCATTCCGCTCGCTGGGTTTCCGCCAAAATGGCGGAGATGTTATCGCGCTCGATCTAGAAGGTGACGAGAACAAGATCCTCATGACCCGTGAATGGGTCAAGGAAAATACAATGAACACGCGCCTGGCCAATGACGAGGAAGGTCTTGGTGTCGACAAGGTGGATGTGGAAACGGGTCGCCGCACCAAGTTGGAACGACCGGACGAAGGAGCGGTGGCTTACATCGCTGACCAGAACGGAAAAGTTCGCATAAAGGTGCGTCAGCCAACAGAAGCGGGGGGCATGCTATCGAGCAGACGTCTGTTCTATTTTCGCAAACCCGGCGAAAGCTCTTGGGAGCTGCTGTCGAAGGTAGAGGTTGATAGCCAGAGCTATCAAGGGCTGTACCCCGTCGCGGTCGATTCCGATAAAAACGTTGCTTATGCTTTTGCGAGCAGAGGCGGATTTGAGGCTCTCTATACCATCCCGCTTGCTGAAGACGGCGAGCCGGAATTGGTCGCTTCGCGCAAAGACGCCGATATCGACCGTTTGATCCGTATTGGCCGTGACCGCAGGGTGGTCGGAGCCAGCTATGCTACAGAACGGCGTTCGAATATCTATTTCGACCCCGGGCTGGAAAAGCTGGCGAACGGGTTGAATAAAGCGCTGCCGGGCAAGCCACTGATAACCATTATCGGCGCGAGTTCGGACGAGAGTAAACTTATGTTGATTGCCTCCAGCGACATCGATCCGGGTATGACCTATCTCTACAACCAGTCCACGCGCAGGCTGGAGCCGCTTCTGCCGCTGCGAAACTATATGGCAGACCGCCAGATGGCAGAGATGAAGCCGGTCACTTTCCCTGCTGGTGATGGCACGGAGGTGCCAGGCTACCTCACTCTGCCCGTGGGCACGGACGGCAAGAACTTGCCGGCTATAGTGCTTCCGCATGGGGGGCCTAGCGCCCGGGATGAATGGGGATTTGACTGGCTTGTCCAGTTCTTCGCAGCTCGCGGATATGCGGTTTTGCAACCCAACTATCGCGGCTCATCCGGTTATGGTTCCGAATGGTTTGGCAAGAACGGGTTTCAGGCTTGGAAGACTGCGATTGGCGATGTGAATGATGCCGGTCGCTGGCTTGTATCTCAGGGCGTGGCAGATCCTGACCGGCTCGCAATCGTCGGATGGTCCTATGGTGGCTATGCAGCATTGCAATCGCAGGTCCTGGATGCCGATTTGTACAAAGCGGTTGTGGCTATCGCGCCTGTTGCTGATCTGCGGCAACTCCGCGACGAGGCGATGCGTTATACGTCAGGTCGTCTGGTGGCGGATTTTATCGGCGAAGGGCCGCATGTCGGGCAGGGCAGCCCCGCACGCAATGTCGATGCATTCAAGGCGCCCGTCTTGCTGTTCCATGGAGACCTAGATTTGAATGTCGACGTGAACCAGTCGCGCGTGATGTATGACAAGCTCAAAGACGCAGGCAAGCCGGTCAAATATACCGAGTTTGAAAATGTCGCCCATAGCCTTGATGAAAGCAAGGTAAGGGCGGATATGTTGGCGGAAATAGACGCGTTCCTGTCAGCCAATCTCACCAAGTAAGCGGAAACAAAAAAGGGCGGCCCCGCAGGACCGCCCCTTTTTTTGTGCAATTCGCGGGGTGATTAACGCGAATAGAATTCGACGACCAGGTTCGGCTCCATGGTGACCGGGTAAGGTACTTCGTCAAGCTTCGGTACGCGGGTGTACGTCACCTTGTCGTTGCCATCAGGTGCGACATAGTCCGGAATTTCACGCTCTGGCAGGCTCTGGGCTTCGATGACCAGCGCCATTTCCTTGGCCTTGTTACCGAGCGAGATAACGTCACCGACATCGCAGCGACGGCTTGCAACGTTACATTTCACGCCATTTACGCGAATGTGACCGTGCGACACGATCTGACGTGCAGCGAAGATCGTTGGTGCAAACTTGGCACGGTAAACGATCATGTCCAGACGGCGCTCAAGCAGGCCGATAAGGTTTTGGCCGGTGTCGCCCTTCATTGCAGCAGCTTCTTTGTAAGTACGGCGGAACTGCTTCTCGGTTACGTCGCCGTAATACCCTTTGAGCTTCTGCTTGGCACGAAGCTGCAGGCCGAAATCGCTGACCTTGCTCTTGCGACGCTGGCCATGCTGGCCCGGACCGTAAGAGCGCTTGTTTACGGGGCTGTTTGGACGACCCCAGATGTTTTCACCCATCCGGCGGTCAAGTTTATACTTCGAGGCTTTACGCTTCGACATACGACATTCCTTCAATTTGCAATCGCTACCCCATCGGTAGCGCTTCAACCCGGTATCGCTCCGCCAGAATACTGTTCTGGCGCGGCTTCCGCTTCACCGGGGTGCGGAGCCAATTGCGAAGGCGCGCGAATAGCAGGATTATCGGGGACGTCAACCGAATCCGCACTCGACAAATCACACCGAAAAGGCCAGAGGGCGCGTCCATGACCGAGACTGTGAAAAGCCCAGACGATTGTGCAACCATGATCGATGTTCGCGCCGGTGTCGACGAGACGGACAGACAGCTGGTGAAACTGCTTGAGACACGCTTTGGTTACATGCGTGCCGCAGCGCGGATCAAACAGGATCGGGGCGCTGTTCGCGATGAAGAGCGTAAGGCTTCAGTCATCGACGCTGCTGTTGCGGCGGCAGCCGAACGTGGCCTGCCAGCTGCAGAAATCCGCGAGATTTGGGACAAGCTGGTAGAGGCGTCAATCGCCTATGAATTTGTCCATTGGGACA
>JAHDDJ010000074.1:0-4018 GCA_020629385.1 Erythrobacter sp. | reverse complement strand
TACTGACCGCGGTTAAATTCGCGCCATTCTTCCTTGGTCTTGCATACACGTACTGTCCGCCGGCTGTTCATGTCGGACGCAATGCGCCGGCAAATCTTTTTGGGCTCGGCTTTTTCTACCTTTTCCGTTTTCGTCTTGCTGGTTTCTTCGGGTTCGGTGGCTGTCGCCGGTGCAACAACAGCAAGAGAAATGACCACGAGCAAAGGTGCGAAAAGGCGCATGGGGGTGTCCTTGAATTCCTGAAAGTAAATGGGGGTGGAGAATGGTTAGGGAGTGAGGAACAGCTTGTCCAGCCTATTTCCTATCGGACCTGTCAGGCCGAGCCAGCGATGACAAAACACCCCTTAACGTTCTGATTTCCAGATGATTCCACCTTGGCTTGGTCAAAACATTGCGTAACGTTCGACGCGTAGCTTCTGCACGCGATGGCGGAAGGAAGTAACCTTTGGGTTCCAGCAACTGGTCAAAATGGCCAACCAAACCGTCAAGTTCGACTTGGGGGGCTGGAGGGAGCTTTTCTTCCAACGTTGGCTGTTCAAGCTTCTGCGTTTTCGACCATTCATAGGCACAAAGGATCACCGCTTGCGCAAGGTTAAGAGAACCAAATTCGGGATTGATTGGTACAGTCAGGATTGACTGGGCGAGGGTTACGTCCTCGATATCGAGCCCAGACGCTTCGCGCCCGAACAGGAACGCGCTACGGCCCGGCGTGGCGATAATCTGTTGTGCTGCTTCTTCTGGCGTAACGACCGGCTTCTGGTCGCCGCGTTTCCGCACTGTGGTGGCATAGATATTGGTGCAATCCGCCACGGCCTCGGCGGTGGTTGCGTACACTTTGGCATTGTCGAGAACCACATCGGCACCGGCAGCAGACGGGCCTGCGCTGGGGTTTGGCCAACCGTCGCGCGGTTCGACCATGCGCAGTTCAGTCAATCCGAAATTGAGCATGGCACGGGCAGTCTTGCCGATATTCTCGCCCAGTTGCGGACGTACAAGCACGACAACGGGTGGAGGTGCAGTATCAGGCATCGGACCCGCTTGAATTACCGCCGACTTCCTGCACCGTGCTGGCAAATTCTTCGAAATCACGCGCTTCGCTGAAATCGCGATACACGCTGGCGAAACGGATATAGGCAACACTATCGAGTTGGCGGAGGCCGTCCATCACGAGTTCACCGAGCTTTGCCGAGGAAATCTCGCTTTCGCCCGCAGTTTCGACCTGACGCTGGATACCGGATACGAGCTGATCAATCCGTTCCTGCGAGACCTCGCGCTTGCGGCAGGCCAACGCGACAGATTGCTCCAATTTCAAGCGGTCAAACGCCTCGCGCCGGTCGCCGGATTTGACTATGGTCACTTCGCGCAATTGCACGCGCTCGAATGTTGTGAAGCGCGCTCCGCAGCTGGAACATTGTCGCCGGCGCCTGATAGAGGTGTTGTCCTCCGTCGGGCGGCTGTCTTTTACCTGGCTGTCATCATGCGCGCAAAAGGGGCAGCGCATCTACTTTTTGATCCGGTTGTAGAAGGCAAAGCCTGCACCGACAGCAAGTCCGATAGGCCACGTGACCACCGGCAACAGCGCACCGCCGAGTGCGCCAATCGCCGCTCCAGCAAGGACGGGTTTGGTGGAAGGATGTTCCATACCGCCCTTCGCCATCCCGGAAATTTCTTCTTTGGCTTCGTCGAGTATGTCGTATTCGTTCTTATTGCTCATGTCACAAACCCGGATAGACAGGGAAATTCTGGCACAGCTCGGAAACACGGGCACGGACCGATTCCTCAATCTGCGCATCGCCGTCAGGACCGTTCTTCGCCAGGCCATCAACAACTTCCACAATCAGTGCGCCGACTTTGCGGAATTCTGCAGGCCCGAAGCCGCGCGTGGTCCCCGCCGGAGTACCCAGCCGGATACCGCTGGTTACGAATGGACTACGGGTATCGTAAGGGATGCCGTTCTTGTTACAGGTGAGCCATGCCCGATCGAGACCCTTTTCGGCGGATTTGCCGGTCACGTCTTTCGGTGTGAGGTCGACCAGCATCGAATGGTTGTCCGTACCGCCCGATACGATGCGCAGACCGTTTTCTTCAATACTCGCGGCCAAGGCGCGTGCATTCTCGACGACCGCGCTGGCATAGGCTTTGAATTCGGGCCGCAACGCTTCACGGAAAGCGACCGCCTTGGCTGCGACAATATGCATCAGTGGTCCGCCCTGCATACCCGGGAACACCGCCATGTTGATGGGCTTGGTCAGTTCCTCGTCATTCCATAAGATGATGCCCGAACGCGGACCGCGCAGGCTTTTGTGCGTGGTGCTGGTGACCACATGCGCGTGCGGGAAAGGTGAGGGGTGGGCGCCACCCGCAACCAGACCCGAGATGTGGCTCATATCGACCATCAGATATGCGCCGACTTCGTCCGCAACCTTGCGGAAGGCTGCCCAGTCCCAAACGCGAGAATAGGCGGTACCACCCGCAATGATAAGCTTCGGCTTATGCTCTTTCGCCGTCGCCATGACCTCGTCCATGTCGATCAGTTCGTCATCCTTGCCCACCCCGTAGGCGACAGGATTGAACCATTTGCCCGACATATTGACGGGCGAACCATGTGTTAGGTGCCCTCCCGAATTCAGGTCGAGACCCATGAATGTATCGCCGGGTTCCAGCAGAGCGAGAAACACTGCCTGGTTCATTTGTGAGCCGGAATTGGGCTGTACATTGGCGAAGTTGCAACCGAACAATTCTTTGGCGCGTTCGATTGCCAGCGTCTCGACTACATCGGCGTAATCGCACCCGCCATAGTACCGCTTGCCCGGATAACCCTCGGCATATTTGTTTGTGAACACCGACCCTGCTGCTTCGAGCACCGCTTTGGAAGCGATGTTCTCAGAAGCGATCAATTCGATCTTATCTTGCTGGCGTTTCAGTTCGTTTCCGACCGCAGCCGCGATCTCGGGATCGGCAGTTGCCAGATCATCATGCCAGAAGCGTTTCATAATATCGGTGTCGTGTGCGGGGGCGGTGCTCATGGCAAATACTCAGCTGCTGGAGTTGGAAAGTTTGTCGACACGGCGCTGGTGACGGCCAGTACCATCGGGCAGTGCATCGGCGAAGTCGGTGTTTAGAAAAGCTGTGACGCAGGCCTTGGCCATTTCGATGCCTGTCAGGCGCGCACCCATAGCAAGGCAATTTGCATCATTATGTTCTCGGGAAAGTGCAGCCGACAGTGGTTCAGAAACCAAGGCGCAGCGCACATCAGGATTACGGTTCACGGCGATGGAAATTCCGATACCCGACCCGCAAAGCGCGATACCGCGCTCGGCGGTTCCGTCAGCGACTACCGACGCGAGCTTGAAACCGTAATCGGGATAATCGACGCTCTCGCCCTCATCCGGGCCAAGGTCTGCCACTTCGTGACCTTCTTCCATCAGCCAGTCACGCAAGGCTGCCTTAAGATCAGTAGCTGCATGGTCAGAAGCAATCGCGATGCGCATGGAAACATCCTGAAATAGAGATTCGGCCTTGGCGCTCCATAGTAAGTCACACGCGATGAGGCCACCATATATAGCGTGTCATCCCCATCGAAGCGGATCAATTGACTCGGATAGCTATGCATCGCATCACATCGTCCAAACGAGGGGATGAAAATGCGCAAATGGATTCCGGCGATTGCGGCAATTATGATCGGCGTCGTTCTGGCAATTGTCGGTACCACGCCGCAGCCGCCGCGTTCCAAGGATGTTGAACAAGCCGCCTTTTCCAGCAAGCGCGCCATGGAGCATGTCCGCGTCATTGCCGCGGAACCGCATCCGACCGGATCTGAAGCCAACGCAAAGGTGCGCGATTATCTGAAGTCTGAACTCGAAAAAGTCGGGGCGGGGGTCTTGTTGCCGGAAGGCGTTGTCGATGACCGCAGTCTTGATCGTTTCGGCAAGTGGAGTGGTAAGCGGCCTGATGCGCTCACTTTGACCAATGTCATCGGGATTATACCGGGCAAGGTAAGAGCAAAACGGGCTGTTGC
>JAHDDJ010000073.1 GCA_020629385.1 Erythrobacter sp. | reverse complement strand
ACTGACCGAGCGAAATCGTAGAGATCGCATCTTCGATTTCGATGTCGAAGTAGTCAGCAGTAATCGTCAGACCAGGAACGAACGTTGGCTGAAGAACCACACCGGCGGTGAAGCTGGTTGAAGTTTCTTCTTGCAGGTTGGGGTTACCACCGAACAGTGCAGGGATCTGCGCGTTCAACTGGATTCCAGCCGCGTTACCAATGTTAGGACCAGCGCCGTTAGCTACACACAATGTGTTCAGAGCACCGGTCAGTGCAGCTGCTGTGCCGCAAGGATCGGTAGCGCCAGGGAAGCCAATTGCAGTACCACCGAACAGTTCACCTACGTTTGGAGCACGAACAGCGCGCTGATATTGCGCACGGAACATGATGTCGCGAACAGGGGCAAACTCGATACCACCAGCGTAAGTCCATACACCGCCTACTGCATCAATCGAGTAGTCAGAGTAACGGCCAGCTGCGTTAAGTTCGAGGCGCTCGACACCTGAGTCAGGGCCGAGAACCGGAATATTCAGCTCTGCGAACAGTTCTTTCACATCGTAGCTACCTTCGGTGGCCTGACCAGCGTTAAAGCCGATCACGTCGCCTGAAGACAAAGCTGTGTCAGGAATGAACTGCGATGCAACGCGGCGGTACTCAGCACCAACAGCGAAGCCGATATCATCACCACCAAAACCGAGGTTTCCGAGGAAGCCAGAAATGGCACCCGAGGCAACTTCAACGCTCGAAATATCACCGTTTTGAGCCTGAATCGAGATTGCATCCACCATTTCCGGTGTCAGCGTACCGAGACCGAACGGGTTGATGGTTGTGCCTGTACCGTCAAGACCTGCCTGGAAAGCAGAACGCGAAATGTTACCGGCTTGGACGTTGGCGTTACGTGTCCGAGCGAACATGTAGTAAACGTCATAGTTCAGATTGTCGGTAATTCCGCCGCGAACACCACCAAGAACACGGAAAGCATTCCGTTCATCAAGGCTGTTACGAGGACCGGTTTCAACCGTACGACGCTGCAGGAACAAGTTAATATTGTCCAGATCGCCATCTGTCTCAGTCGCATTCAGCTGCTGAAGCTGAGCGAAGTCGCCAGCAGACAGGAACGGCTGAATGGTGTCCAAGTTCACGCTGAACGTGCCGGTGACAGGTGTCGCCGCCAGTTCCTGCGCAACGCGGTTGTTTACATATGAAACTTCAGTGTAGAACTCGTGTCCATCCTGGAATTCATAATCGGCATAACCACCGAGCAGGTAACGTTCTTGCGGGATCTGCAAGTAGTTAACTGGTGCGTAGTTGTATGTATCACCCGTACGCGTGCGGAACTCGCCCGGTGTGTTATCAAATACAACAGCGTTGTTTGCTGCAAACTCGGTTCCGGTACGGTCACCGTCGCCGAAGTAGCGGATCACACCGTTTGGAAGAGTCGAAGAACCAAACTGGAGTTGGTTCAGACCGAAGGATTCACCGCCAAGTGCGAAGTTCGAGAACGCACGGTCGCCTTGGAAGACGGAACCACGGTTATAGTACTCAGCAAATACAGTTGCGCTACCGCGACCATCGTCGAACGATGTGCCGATTGCGCCGTGCAGTTCGTAAGCTTCACCGTCGCCACGCTCAGTGATGTCATACTGACCACCAAGCTCAACGCCTTCGACGTCTTTCAGACGGAAGTTAACAACGCCAGCAAGAGCGTCAGAACCGTAAACAGCCGAAGCACCACCGGTCACAACATCGACGGAGTCGATCAGGAATGACGGGATCGTGTTAAGGTCAACCACTTGCGCGGTGTCAAAAGACATCCAGCGACGGCCGTTGACGAGAACCAGAGTACGCGCAGAACCAAGACCACGAAGGTTTAGTGTAGCAGTACCGTTGCCTGGGTTGTTCGAGAATGATGTGGTACCTGGAACAACTTGAGGAAGCGTGTTGACCACGTTCTCAACGTTGACTGTACCGGACAGTTCGAATTCAGCCGAGTCGACAACCGCAACAGGTGCGGCGCTGTCAACGTTACGTTGCTGAATACGCGAACCGGTTACGACGATAAAGCCTTCATCAGCTTCAGCTGCAGCTGTTTCTGCTGCGTCCTGCGCCACAACAGGCGTAGCGATCATGGCACCAGCCATTACCGTACCTGTCAAAAGCGCAGCTTTTGTATAATTCTTGGACATTCCAATCCCCTTGGTCATGGAGCCACCATGGCGCCATATGAAAAGGTCAAAACTACGGACAACGCGTCCGAGTTCTTGTCCCCCTAGGCGATGAAAAGGCCTTTTCGCAATCTCACTGTCGCAATTTGATCTGCTAAATACCGGACTGTTGTAATCGTGTTACAGTTGGCGAGCCCCCTCCTCTGTGGCAAACTCCCGTTCCTGTTACAAATTGTACCAAACCAATTAGGTCCGTTAAAACATGACAAGAAAATTTCTTACAGGCGCAGTTGGCCTTCTGGCTGTATCCGTCACCTCGCCGGTAACCGCCCAAGACCCTGCCGCGGCGCAGGATTCCTATCTTGATAGTCTGAAATCCTGCCAGGCGGTGATCGACGATGCGCAGCGCCTTGTCTGTTATGACAAAGCTGTCGGGAACGTAGTGACCGCTAGCGATCAGGGCGATTTGAAGATCGTAGACCGCGAACAGACCAAAGAGACCAAGCGGCGTTTCTTCGGCTTCTCACTGCCTAAACTCGGAATCTTCGGCGATGACGAAGAAGATGAGGAAATTGAATCGCTGGAGTCGGTCGTCGCAAGCGCAAGCGTGTCCGGCCGCAAAACACTGTTTTTCACCATCGAAGACGGCGGCGCGCTCTGGCAAATTAAAGATGCTCCTGCGCATATTCTGCGCACCAAACCCGGCGCGAAGGTTGTTTTCAAGAAAGCATCGATGGGGACTTACTTCATTCGCATCAACGGCAGGACCGGAGTGCGCGGCACGCGGGTAAAGTAGCGGAGGCACGGACTGCAAGATAAAAAAGGCCCGCCACTCTTGTCAGAGTAGCGGGCCTTTTTTCGTGTGCAAGTTCAGATGACTACAGGCCGTCAGGACCGCAATCATTTGCGAGGAAGTCCAACAGCTTAGTGTAGAACACCTCTTGGTGGTTATACATCAAAGTGTTCGAGAAGTGATCTGCGCCCTTCAGCGTCAGATATTGTGCAGGTTTACCTGCTTTATCCATCGCTTTCTTGTAATCGGTGAAGTTGAAATACCGCACCCGGGCATCGACATCGCCATGCACCATCAGCAGCGGGATGTTGGTTTTTCCGATTTCTTCCATCGGATCAATCCCGGACACCGCACCGCGGCGCTTCTCAAACTCGTCAAGCGCTTTCGGGGCATTAGGATTGCGGCGCTGCTGATACACCTTTTTCGGGTTACTCACCGCTGCGCCAGCGACCGCACATTGGTAGATATTGTCTTCCCGCGAGGTCGCAACCAGAGCAGCATAACCGCCATAGGACCAGCCAAACATTGCAACACGGTCCGGATCGACCAAACCTTGCTCGATCAAATGCAGAGCTGCATCATCCTTGTCATCCTGCATGGCAAACCCATGCTGATCGTGCCCGGACATAAAGTGATCTTTGCCCCACCCCGTCGACACGCGGTATTGCGGCTGTACAACCATATATCCTGCGTTGGCGAGCAACTGCCCCCATTCGTCAAAGCCGATCACCTCATTCACAGTCGGGCCGCCATGCGGCAATACGACGAGCGGGTGCGGACCCTTTCCGCGAGGTTTTGTCACATAGGCCGGGATAGTGCGTCCATCGCGCGCCTTATACTTGATGAACTCAACGTCAGATAGCTGTTCCGCCGGCAAGGCAGGGTTCGTGCTGCCGATTTTGACGAGGTTATCGCCGCGCACCAGCCACCACGATCCGGGATCCTTGGGGCCGCTATTAAATACCACCATGGTGCCGCCGTCACGTGAACGGCTGCGGATGCTCACCTGATGAGAATTCGGGATCTCTTTGGCAAGATTTTCATGCAGTTGACGCTCATTATCATCAAACCAGTGCCGCTCGTACTTCGCGCCCGGATAAATCGCGGCGACCAGATCTTCGCGTCCAGGGATCGAATGGCGCTGAAGCCCCAGAATGTCGGCCTCTTCATTACCATACACCTTCTCGCCGAAGGTCATGGTACGGGTGTCATATTTATACAGGCTGATCTTGTCTTCGCCGCGATCGTCAAGAATATAGACAATCGCCGGATCTTCCGGATCGAAACCTTGCACCCCGTATGACCCGGCAATCCGGTACATTTCCGCCATATCATCATAGTCATATTTGATCGGCGCTTCCGTCCAAGAGCCTGCACCCGGCGCGCGGAAATAATAACTCAGCTCATTGGTTGTGCGATCGATCGACTGGGTAAAGCGCGGTTCACCGTTGAAATCGAAGACAGCTTGCGGATATTTTTCGCTGCCTTTCAAAATGAGCGAGCGAACGCCGGTGCTTAGGTTGAACTTGTAATAGTTTCGCGGTCGGAAAGCGGCGAATGGATCATCGCCAGTATCTCGGCTTTCGTTACGGCCGCTTGCCACAATTACGTGCTCTGGATCCGCAGGCAGCGTATTTACGATATTGAAGTTACCGGGGACCTTCTTGAATTTCTTAGTCTGGGTATCAAACGAGAATGCAAGGTAATCGCGGACGTCAGCCTCGGGGCGCTTCACAGATTTGCGCTTAACCTGCCATGCCGTGCCGAAGATATATCTATCATCGACAAAGCTAGCGCTGATAATTTCCATCGGCTTTGCATCTGCACGAAACGGCTCCTTTCGAAGGTCGCTCGTGTCATACAGTTCCATAATATACTCACCCTCTTTACTGAACAGCTTCAGCAGCACCAGCTGCTTACCATCAGGCGAGACCTGAACGGTGGGCATGACGTTGCGCAGTGACCAGGCCTCAACAGGAATGGTCGGACCTGCTTGCGCGGCGACTGACTGCGCGGTGACTGGGAGCAGGCCGAGCGTCATCGCTCCGGCGCAGGCGGCGAGTAATGTGGATTTGAAGATTTTCATGTTGCGTACCCTAAAAGTCTTATTCTGAACGTGGCTTTAGCGAGTGTTATCAGAAACAAAAACGGCCCCGCAACCTAATGATTGCGGGGCCGTTCTGTCATGCCTTCATGACTACCGTCAATTTAGAACCGTACGGTGGCCGATGCGAAGAATTCGCGGCCATTGTAGTCATAACCTGCACCCAGCACAGTGTTGGAAATATCAGTGATACCTCCAGCAAACGGGCTGACTTGTGGAGGAGCTGTATCGAAGATGTTGCTCACACCGACCAGGAATTCAAAGCGGTCTGTCCGGTAGCTTACCGAAGCGGTGTGCAGGAATTGCTCATCCGCGAAGCCGATTGGACGACAGAACACACCATCACCCGGAACTACGCCGTCTGGAACACCGTTCGCATCACGCGAACCGCCACCGAGACAGGTGCTGCCGGTTTGACCAATGAATTCTCCAGCTTCGTTGAAGCCGAACACGTCAGAGAAATCGTCGATTACGTCAGGATCCTGATCAAATCCGCCGATGTAGCGAACGTTGTAGGAGAAACGGAAATCGTCGATGCCTGCAGTGAAGGTCAAACGGCCGGTCCAATCCTGGAAGCCGACTTCACCCTGATCTTCATCACGTGTCTGAACGCCATTATCGTTGATAAACAGCGAACTACGCTCGATCAGGTGGTTAGCACGAAGGCTAAGACCAAGGTCTACCAGTGTGTTACCAATGGCAACTTCTTTGCCGAACCGGGCATTGAAGTCCATGCCGCGAACGCTTTCCTCGTTCAAGTTAATGAACCCAGCAAACACGTCTGAAACGAGCTGACCACCAGTAGTAGCAACGGTGATACGATCACAGAAGCTGCTGCGCTGTTCGTCTTCACGCGTGTAACAGTCGTTCACAATGAACTGAGCACCAGGAGAAATGATCGAGTCTTTCACCTTGATGTCATAGTAGTTCATGCCGAGTGCCAGATCCCAGCCATCTGCAATGGTTTCTTCGAATGCGAAACCAGCTGTGAGCGAGCGTGATGTTTCAGGATCAATGTCCAAAGCACCACCACGAGCAACTTCGACGCTTGACGTCTGAATTGGTGGCAGCGCGTTTCCAGTGGTCGGATCGATTTGCAGACCCGCACTCGTAGGGTCACGACCCTCACGGATACAGTTTTCTAGGATCCGCTGGTCACGATTGTCGTTCGAAGCATCATATGTACCTGTGGTCGCGTCAAACGCGTCATCAGGAACGGCGCAAGGATCGAACAGCGTGTTGAAGCCTGTTTGCGAACCAAGGAAGTTCTCACGCAGGTTTGGTGCCCGGAATGAGGTACCGTAGCTGAATTTGAACAGCAGTGGCTCAATCGGACGCCAGCCAGCTTTGATCGAATAGGTGAAGTTGGTTCCGTAGAACTCTTCATCCGTCATCCGGCCAGACAGGTTCAGGTTCAATTCCTCAACCCAAGGCTTACCAGCCTGAAGCGGAATATCGATTTCGCCGAAGAGCTCTTTGATCTCTTTCGAACCGACAGCACCGCTATCCGCGAAGAAGCCGAAGAACAGACCGTTCGAGGCTACATCACTCGCGATAGAGTTGATCTCGTCACGGCGATACTCCGCACCGAACACTGCCGCAACCGGACCTGATGGAAGGTCAAAAAGCTCACCAGTTACGAAGGCATTCCAGACGATTTGTTCGTAAGTGGTATCGAACGAACGATCACCGAATACGTAGGCACGTTCAGCTGCCGTCGCAAAGTCACCTTGAGCCGAATTAAGAACGCTTGGTGCGAACAAGTTAACCGGCACACAGCCCTGGGTTAGATCAGCAAGTGCTGCATCAGGGTTGGCAAGCGCGGAGGCATCGCAAGGCGTGATAGCAGGCAGACCGCCAGTAACCTGTGCGATGAACGAGTTACCGATGGTCTGACCAGACACGTAATCGTCTGCGATCCCGTCTCCGTTATTGTCGAAGATGCCGTCGCCATCGAAGTCCATAGTCGGGTCAATACCCAGCGCGAAAGCCAGTTTGTCTTCGCGGATACCGCGAACATTCGAACGACCGTCTGCATAGGAGTATACGAACGATGTTTCGAATGACCAACTCGGTGAAATAAAGGGCAGATCACCCTTAACTCCGAACACACCGCGATATTGTTCCTGAGTTACGTCAGTATTGTTCCGATCACCTTCGATCGCGAAAACCGGACGAACCGAGATAGGACCGAAACCGGCAATTGCACCAAAGTTAGTATCAGAACGACAGTCAACGCCGGTTACGTTGGTATTACACGGGTTGAACTGGTTGTTATCCGGTACATACGGGAAGATTTGCGCGAAGAACTCATTCTCGCCAAAGATTTCAGCACGCGTGTACATTGCCTCGAAGAACGGCGTGATGTTTGCCGCACCAGGGAAAGTATACTCACCATAAGCCAGTACGTTGTAACGCTTCTGTTGGCTCAGGAATGTTTGCTCAGGGTTCGCACCGTTGAGGTTGTAGTTGTTCAGGAAGTCAAGATCGCGGACGCCATCGCCGTCAAAGTCGATTGGACCGCCAAAGAAGGATTCACTGAAACCAGGAATGCCGGAGTTACCTGCCTGCGTTTGCCCAGCATACACTGTCGGATCGAAATATACGGAACCGAGGTTTGTAAACGGAACAATGATCCGGCCATTAAAGCCCTGCTGGATACATTCGCTGGTAGAAGTTGTTACGGTACCATTCGAGTCAGCAAGAGCGTTTGCCAGCTGATCGATTGTCTCGCGGCGAATTTCACCCGTGTTAGTGATGTCGAGGTTCGTCGTACAACCACGGAAGAAATCACGGTCACTCAGACGAATGCTGTCGCGATAATCATATTCGGCACCGATGCCGAAGAAACCACGGTCGCTATTGACACCCCAAGCAGCACCGACGGTGTAATCGTCACCGCCGCCCTGAGGGTTCACGTTACCGAATGCGGTTAGCTCAAGACCGTCGAAGTCTTTCCGCAGAACAACGTTACCAACGCCGGCAACGGCGTCGGAACCGTAAACTGAAGACGCACCGTCAAGCAGCAGGTCGTAGCGCTCAATCAGAGTGCTAGGCAGCAGGTTGAGCGAAGGTGCAGTTGGCGCGCCTTCCACACCAGCAGGCGCCACGCGGCGACCATTGATCAAAAGAAGCGTACGGTCGGCGCCAAGTCCGCGAAGATCGAGCGTTGTCGAACCCGGACCGTTATTCAGAACAAAGCCCTGGAAGGTCGCGTCGATCTGGACACCCGAAGCGCTTTCAGACCGCTGGAGAATCGAAGTCGGGTCAAACAGACCAGCTTCCTGCTCGGCTTCGGTAGTCAGAACCTGAAGCGGAGAGATGCTGGAATATGTATCTTTCTTAATCCGCGAGCCTGTAACAACGATTGGCGCACCAACGTCGGAATCAACTTCCTCGGTGTCACCGGTGATATCGACATTTTCTTCATCTTCGTCAGGATTTGCATCCTGCGCGTAAGACGGCGCAGAAATTACCAGTGCGAGAGCGGAAACCGAACCAGCCAGCCCCCGGAACGCGTTGCTTTGAAACTTTTTCATTAAATACTCCAGTCGCGACATTTCGAGACCGGGAGCAATTTATTGCACCAAACCGATCGCGGACCCCTACCCGCCAAACCGATTTAGAATCACAAAACTCAGACCCCAGTCCCGTTAAGACCTGACTTACTGCAATAGGCATTGCACCTTGTCAAAGCGGCTTGGAGCGTTTTCTCAACCCTGTTGCGTTAATCACACAGCAATCTTGATGGCTTGTAATTAAATTACAGCCAGATGCACATTTGCCGCATCATTCCACCACGATTGCCAATTCGCCATCGCCTTCGTCGATCTTCAGCGTGCTT